>JAJBUA010000080.1 GCA_020860565.1 Clostridiales bacterium | reverse complement strand
ATCCCACTGTGCCGCTAACACCCCTGTTTCACAAAACAGGCACCTATCACGCAAACCTATCAATAATAAAATGAAAAAGGCCCGGACCACTCCGGTCACAGGCCATAAAGATTACAGTCTGAAGAAATAAGATTTTTTATAAGAAATCAAAGATTTTTCATATTCAAAAAAAACTGTTTTTTCAAACCGCTATCCATCACAGAGCCGGTCTCCGTCGGCTGAACATTTTGGCCAGCCCTCCCTCTGCCGTCTCGCGAAAGCGCTGATTCATGCTGATGCCGGTCTCGTACATCGTCTTGACCACCAGGTCAAAGGAGATCCGCTGGGTATCGTGCAGGAAGTAGGACAGATTACAGGCGTCCATTGCGCGCATCGCGGCTACCGCGTTCCGTTCGATACATGGGATCTGTACCAGACCGCAGATCGGGTCGCAGGTCAGTCCCAGATGATGTTCGAGCGCGATCTCAGCCGCGTACTGGATCTGGTCGGTGCTCAGTTCCATCAGATAAGCCATTGCCGCAGCTGCCATCGAGCACGCTGCGCCGACCTCGGCCTGACACCCACACTCCGCACCGGAGATGGAGGCGTTGTGCTTGATCAGATTTCCAAAAAGTCCCGCTACTGCCAGTGATTCGAGGACTTTTTGCTTCGGCAGATGATGGGATTCCTGCATATAATAGATGACGGCCGGGACGATGCCGCAGGCTCCGCAGGTGGGCGCAGTGACGATCGTGCCGCAGTCAGCATTTTGCTCGCAGACCGCATAGGCATAGGCGGACACATAGCGCACTTCTGTTACCTGCGGTCTCTCGTTAGGCGCCGGATTTTCATAGAGTTTCTTTGCCTTACGCCGGACATTCAGGCCACCCGGCAGAATTCCCTCTGCGTTCAGCCCCTCATGAATAGAATTCTGCATCGTTTCCCAGACCTCATCAAGGAACTGCCAGATTTCCTTTCCTTCATTGAATTCAACATATTCCGCAAGAGAACTGTTCCACAGACGGCACTGCTGCTCGATCTCGGCAAAGGAATTTTCCGGATAAACCTCTGTCTCCGGTTCTTTCACAGGTTCGCCCACAATATGGATATCCCCGCCGCCGATCGACTCAACGCGCAGCGTACCGGCCAGCGCGCCGCCTTTCCACGCCTGAAATTCCATGGTGTTGGGATGCGTCACATACTCCGGCATATCCGTGCGGAAAATGATCTCCGTCGGTATCGGTTCGAGCACCTCACGAAGCACACGGTCCGTCCCATGGCCTTTTCCCGTCTTACTGAGAGAGCCAAAGAGCAGCACCGTAAACTGTTCTGCTTCCGGATATCTCTTTAAAAATAATTTTGCCGCCCGCTCCGGTCCGATGGTATGGGAGCTGGACGGGCCCTTTCCTGTCTTGTAAATCTCACGAATCGTCTGCATTGCTCTTCCTGCCTTTTTGTCTGATGTCGTATGCATTGAATTGCCGTGAACGACTCATTATTTTTATCGTTCATTATCATATATGTTCCACGGTGTCTGATCGGCTGAACATTTTGATATCGTGTTATCATCATACGAAGAAGCGGCGGGAATGTCAACCGAGAAGCATAAATTAACTGTCCCCGATAAACCATAATCTCCACAGTCTTATCGCGGTCGTGCCACCTCCCCGCACAACACCACCACCGTCAGCAGATTCGGACAGGCCATCAGCGCATTCCCGATATCCGACAGGAGCCAGACCGCCTGCAGCCGGGAGATACAGCCGAGCAGCACGGACGCCAGATAACCTATGGTATAAACCGCCACCACAGTTTCAGCAATTGCTAAATGCTCCCCCAGATATTCCACTGTCTGTCTCCCCAGATAATACCACGCGATGATTGTCGCAAACGCGAAAGATATCATAGCCCCGGAGATCAGCCATTCGCCCAGCCGACCCAGCCGTCTCGCAAAGCACCATGCGGTAAGCGCCGCACCGTCCAGCCCCTGTGGGATCCTGTTTTCTCTCCCGGCGCACAGGATCACCAGCCCGGTCAGCGTGCAGATCACAATCGTATCCACAAAGACCTCCAGCATCGCCCACATCCCCTGTGTCTCAGGGCTGCTCCCCTCTGCCGCCCCGTGCAGGATCGCCAGACTGCCAAGCCCTGCCTCGTTGGAAAAAACGCCCCGTGACAGACCGACCCGCAGCGCAGCACTCAGCGTATATCCGCCGACGCCTCCGGCCACCGCCATGCCGGAAAATGCCCCGCTGATAATCTCAGCAAAGATCTCCGGCAGGAACGGCAGCGATGACAGGATCACCATGGCGCAGAAGATCAGATAGATTCCGGCGGAAAAGGGCACCATCTTTTCTGAAAATCCAGCGATGGCCGCCGTCCCTCCGGTAATGACCGCGGCGGTCAGGATCGTAACGCAAATCCCGGTAAGCCATCCGGGGATCCCCGCTGTATACTGCAGCGTGCCGCTCACGGAATTGGACTGCACCATGCTCCCCATCCCCATGGACGCAAACGCCGCTACCAACGCATAAAAGATACCCAGCGCCGGTATCTTCAGTCCTCGCTCCATATAGATCATCGGTCCACACAGAAAACTCCCGTCCGCTCTCCGATACCGGTATTTCTGACCCAGATATGTTTCCGCGTACGCAGTCGCCATCCCCAGACCGGCCGACACCCACATCCAGAATAAGGCTCCCGGACCACCCGCTGTCAGCGCAGTTGCCACTCCCACGATATTGCCGGTGCCGATGGTCGCCGCGAGTGCCGTACAGGCGCTCTGGAACGGACTGACGCCCGGCGAACCATCAGGAGCATCTCTGGTATGCATTATAGAAGTCGTCTCTTTCTTTTCTCTGCGGTCTCCGACAAGAGATCCCACAGTTGCTCTCCACCACATGCGCATCCCTGATATCTGAAAAAAGCGCAGCCGGATACTGAGAATCAATCCGGCGCCAAGGAAATAAACCAGCATCCACGGTCCCCAGATGATCCGGTGCAGTCTCATGATCACTCCGATTGCCATTTCCTTCTTTCCATCTGCCCTTCCGCCATCCTTCCACAATCTGCAGAATCTTATGCTTCAGACAACCGGGTTATGCTGACAAACTTCATCATGCGAAATCTTTTGGACTGGTTTTTTTCACAGTGATATGTTACGATAAACCATACAACACTGACTCTGATATTGATAAAGGAGGACCACCCGTGCCAGGATTTACCACGCACTATCTTCTCGGAATGAAGGCTTACAATGACCTTGCAAATACTCCCATCAGACATATCATTTCCAAATACCGCTGGCTCTACCAGCTCGGTCTGCAGGGACCGGATATCTTTTTCTACAATGTCCCGATCTTACGGCACCGGGACTACCGCAATGTGGGTTCTTACATGCACGAACACCATATTCAGGATTTTTTTATCACTTATTTAAAGCAGCTCTCACAGATCTCCTCCCGCCAGCAGCGTGAGCAGGGGCTGGCTTACTTCTGCGGTTATCTTTGCCATTATATCGGCGATTCGATCTGCCACCCTTATGTCTATGGCCGCACCGGCTACGATGCGAAGACTCCCACTGCCGAGGCATACGGCCGGCATGCCGCACTGGAAAATGATATCGACGCGATCCTGCTCTGGAGATACAAAAAGAAAAAGCCGTCCCAGTTTAACCAGGCGGCTACCATCTGTTTAAATGGCCAGGAGACACAGTTTATCTCCCGTTTTCTGTCCGAATGTATTAATGAAACCTATTATCCGATCACCTATCGCAATAACTTTCAGGTGACGCCCGGCATGGTACACCGCTCCATCTTTGCGACGCGGGTCGGATGCCGTACCCTGACCGATCCTCATAAGCGCAAGCAGCACGGCATATCCTTATTTGAGCATCTGTTCTTCCGCCCGCCGGTCGCCTCCGCAAAGCTGGTAACCGACACCGTTGAAGATCCCCGCGGCGCGCTCAATCTCGACCACGAGATCTGGTGCAATCCCTGGGAACCTCGCATCGCCTCACAGGCATCCTTCCCCGATCTCTGGAAACAGTCACTCGGCAAATGCAACACCGTCTATCAGCTGCTCAACACCCTGATTACCGATTTCCCGGTCATCACCGATGCCGCCTGGCAGCGCCTCATGAACGAACTCGGAAGCAGCTCCTACCACAGTGGCCTGCCGGTCGAAGACCACTAATACTCATCGATTCTTCTTCCTGTGCTGCTCCATAAATACACGCCAATAAAGTAGTCCCTGAGAGGGAAGATATTCTTCCCTCTCAGGGACGGACGGTCTCCAATATTATCAGCCTATCTGATCACCTGATCCCCATCCTTCATGCAGTAATGCTTCTGCACTCCCAGCTGTATCATCCACTGCTTCGTCGTCTGGATGGTATACTTGCTCTCCTGACTGACCCAGAGCCATGACGGGGTCGGCCACAGACAGATCGACGGACTGACTGCCTGATAGAACTCCTGCCCAACGCCATTTTGTCCGTGATGGGCCATCTGCACGATATCGGACTTCAGTTCCGCAGGACTGGCAACCTGCAGCAGATGGGCTCCTCCCGCCTGGCTCAGGTCTCCCAGGAAAAGGATGGACACGCCGTTAACCGTCACTTTATAGACAATTCCCGCATTATTCCCCTTATCACTGGTCGCCTCATAGCGATCGTTCAGCACCTGAATCGTCGCGGTATCCACCTGGAAGGTATCCCCGCGGCCAACCGTGTGCAGCAGCGTCGGATGACTTTCAAACGCGCCAAGAAGCGCGATCGCCATCGTACATTCATCCGGGTCATTGGTGCGGTACCAGTCCGCATCTGCCATCGAATAATAAATTGAATCAATCGTAATCAGCGGATCCAGTCCGGCCGCATAACGGGAATCCGCATTCTGCAGGATCCGGTACAGCGCTCCCGCGTGATCTCCGTGCGGATGGGTCACCAGCCATGCCGACACCCTGCCGCCGCGCGCCTGGATCTGGCTCGTCAGATAATCCGCGTCTTCGCCAAAACCGCCGTCAACCACAATCAGGCTGCCATCATTCGTCTGGATCATGCAGGAAAGGATCTGGCTGTCCGACTGCGAATTAAACATTGTCAGCGTCGCTCCTCCTAAGATATCCGCATTGACCGCGTTCTTCTCGCCCTCTGTCTGCACGCCGCTCACTGATGACGTACCGGCAATCACAACATTTCCTACGCTCGCCGAATTGCTCATGCTGTCGCCGGCACCCGGTCCCGTTACTCCGGTGCTGCCTGAAGCCGTCGAGGAAGCAGTCCCCGTCTGTCCCTCTACCGCGCTGCCGATTCCGGAAACCACAACGCCGGAACCGCTGGTAATCGTCGTCGCCGTGCTGTCCGTTGTCGTGCTGACGGATACCGCCGCGCCCTCGCTGCCCTCTACCGCAGAGGTAATATCTGCAAATGCAGGCACCGCTGTCGCGGTAAAAATGACCGCGGTACTGAGCACCGCCGCCAGTGTCTTTTCTGCTAATCTTTTTTTCATGATTCATCTCCTGATCTCTTTTTTTACCACTGTAACTATACCAAAATCCAGTCGAAAAAAATAGTGCCTTTTCGGATTTGTCAGAAAAAATTCAGAAACTCTTATATTGGCTCGCTTTATAAAATTTTAAAGCGAATTTCTATTGAATTCCAACAAATTCTGTGGTATCATGTTCAAAGTTATTTGATTTTTACTTTTTTTGAACACGCGATCATCAACAGGAGCTAATATGAACAAACTATTCAAACATACTTTGGAACCTCATACTTCAACAACACTTTTGGGACGGCTGGATCTGGTAACCACGCTGCTTCCTTTTTTCTGTATCGCGGCGCTCTGCGCCACCTTTGTCCTTTATCCGGCCTCTTCCTCAGCTATCATCGAAAATATCCGTTTTTTTATCGGAAATGAGCTGGGCAGTTATTATCTGATCATCGGCCTGGGATTTTTCCTCTGCTCCATCTATCTGGCCTTTTCCCGCTATGGCGCGATCCGTCTTGGAGACACGGAGCAGCCGCAATATTCCAATTTTCGCTGGGGATCCATGATGTTTACTGCCGGTCTGGCGGCGGATATCCTCTTTTATTCCTGCTGCGAGTGGATTCTCTATGCCGCGGAACCGCATATCACAGAGATGGGCTCGGTTCAGGACTGGGCGTCCACCTATCCGCTCTTTCACTGGGGACCGATCCCCTGGGGATTTTATCTGGTACTGGCAGTCGCCTTCGGATTTATGCTGCACGTACGCAAACGTCATAAGCAGAAATATTCCGAATCCTGCCGCGCCCTCCTTGGACGGCATGTCGACGGCCTGCCCGGCAGGCTGATCGATCTGGTAGCCGTCTTTGCGCTGCTCGCCGGCACCGCCACGACCTTCTCGCTGGCAACGCCTCTCCTGTCCATGGCCATCAGCCGCGTCACCGGGATCCCGCAGACCACCATGCTGACTCTGCTGATCCTCATCATCGTCTGCTGTATCTACACCTGCTCCGTTTATTTCGGTATGAAGGGCATCCAGATCTCCGCGTCCTGCTGCACGTATCTCTTTTTCGGACTGCTGGCTTACGTCTTCTTCTTTGGCGGGGAGACCCGCTATATCGTGGAGACCGGGCTCTCTGCTCTGGGCAACCTGACACAGAATTTCATCGTCCTCTCCACCTGGACCGATGCGCTCCGCACATCCTTTTTCCCGCAGAACTGGACGATCTTTTACTGGGCTTACTGGATGGTATGGTGTGTGGCCGCGCCCTTCTTTATCGGCAGCATCAGCAAAGGCCGCACCGTCCGCCAGGTGATTCTGGGCGGGTACGCATGCGGCCTCGCAGGTACTTTTACTTCATTTATTATACTGGGAAATTATGGCCTCGGACTCCAGATGCACGGACGGCTCGACCTCATCTCACAATATGTCGCTGACGGCAACCTCTACGACCTGATTATCCAGATTCTCGAACAGCTGCCTCTCTCCGGCGCTGTCCTGATCCTGCTCGTCGTATGTATGATTACGTTTTATTCGACCTCGTTTGATTCGATCACACTCGTCGCTGCCTCCTACTCCTACCGTGACCTGAAAGCCGGCGAGGAACCGGACCGGCGTGTGAAGCTTTTCTGGGCGATCTTCCTCATCCTGCTCCCACTGGCGCTGATCTTCTCCGACAACTCCATGGCGAACCTGCAGACCGTCTCCATCATCGCCGCGTTTCCAGTCGGGTTTATCATGGTGCTGATTGTTGTGAGTTTCTTTAAGGATGCCGGGGCGTATCTGGAGGACAGCAGAAAACGTGATGAACAATGAGCGAACAGAGAATGCTCTGCTGCATACATTCATTATGGCAACGGCATCATAGCAGCGGCATAATCACATTCGTCCACGCCCAGCTGCACGGCATCGCCAGTATCATCGCGGGGATCATATCCGCGGTCGGGAGCGGCTTC
Organism: Clostridiales bacterium; assembly: GCA_020860565.1. Lineage (GTDB taxonomy): Bacteria > Bacillota > Clostridia > Lachnospirales > Lachnospiraceae > Brotaphodocola. The sequence goes on along the minus strand of JAJBUA010000080.1, from coordinate 7,385 downwards.
AGATTCAGCATCCGGAATCCGGTCGCCAGCAGCAATACCCCGCCGCATGCCTTAAAGTCATTGACCATTGTGGGCGTCGTCAGCGGATAGATCAGGCCCGCGCACAGGAAAAGCGCATAGAAAATGATAAACTGCGGGATCGCGATCACCGACACCACATAACCTAACTGGCAGGCAAAAATCAGCGCTGTGAAAACATCAAGGATTGCTTTTGAAATCAATACGGTGTGATTCCCCGTCATCCCTGCGTCAATCGAACCATAGATGCCGGTCCCGCTCGCACAGAAAAGTACGATGATCGTCACGAGGACCGCATTTTTCTGCTCATCATTTCCCGCGGCGTCCATCTTCAATATCTTTGCGATCGGCTTCTGCATCAGCCCGGCCGCATGGTTAACTCCCTCTCCGAAATGCAGAGCAAGCCCGATTGCCGTACCTGCGATCACCGCAAAAATGACCGCCGGCATATTTTCCATCAGCATGATGGCACTGATACCCATCGTCATCGCGCAGATCCCGAAAAGTGACGATAACTGATTTTTAAAATTATCACTGAGCCGGCTTCCCGCCGCGGCTCCGATCACTCCGCCGATCAATACAGCCAGCACATCCACTACTACTCCCGTTGGAAACATAAACCTACCCCTCTTTTCTTAACGTTTCCTTTATTGTACCATCATTCGTCTGATGTGAAAACATACTTTTTTTTATAGTATCTCAAAGGATTTTTAATCAGTTAACTCTGATTCAGGAAATGATTGACGAAAAATCCGATTAAAGGTATAATGAGGTTGTGTAAATTTCTTGTGGAAAGCAACTAAAACTACATAACTACATAATGTCAAGGAGGACAAACATGGAACTCAATTTAAGACCAGCAAACGAATGTAAATTTGACGCCGTTTCTCTGGGCGAGGTTATGCTTCGTCTCGATCCCGGCGAAGGCAGGATCCGTACTGCAAGATCCTTTACCGCATGGGAAGGCGGCGGCGAATATAACGTTATCCGCGGTCTTCACAAATGCTTCGGCCTGAACACCGCAGTGATCACTGCTTTCGCAGACAACGAAGTCGGTATGCTGATGGAAGACTTCATCAATCAGGGCGGCGTTGACACTTCTCTGATCAAATGGTGCAAGACCGACGGTATCGGACGTATCTGCAGAAACGGTATCAACTTCACCGAGCGCGGATTTGGTATCCGCGGCGCTGTTGGCTGCTCTGACCGTGCAAACACTGCTATCGCAAAGGCGACTCCGGAAGATTTTGATTTCGATTACATCTTCGGTACCCTCGGCGCACGCTGGCTGCACACCGGCGGTATCTACGCAGCTCTGTCTGAGCAGTCCTGCGAGACCGTTATCGCGGCAATCAAAGCTGCCAAGAAGTACGGCACCATCGTTTCTTATGACCTGAACTATCGTCCTTCCATGTGGAGCGCGATCGGCGGTCTGGAGAAGGCTCAGGAAGTCAACAAAGAGATCGCGAAGTATGTTGACGTCATGATCGGCAACGAGGAAGACTTCACCGCATGCCTCGGCTTCCAGATCGAAGGTCAGGATGAGAACCTCAAAGAGCTGAACATCGAAGGCTACAAGAAGATGATCAACGAAGCAGTTAAGACCTATCCGAACTTCAAGGCTGTCGCTACCACGCTTCGTACCGTTAAGACCGCTACCGTCAACGACTGGAGCGCTCTCTGCTGGGCAGGCGGCGAGATCTACAAAGCAAAAGATTACAAGGGTCTGGAGATCATGGATCGTGTCGGCGGCGGCGATTCCTTCGCTTCCGGTCTTGTATATGGCCTGATGACCACCGGCGACGCTGAGATCGCTGTTAACTACGGCGCAGCTCACGGCGCACTGGCGATGACCACTCCTGGTGATACTTCTACCGCAAGAAAGAAAGAGGTAGAGGCAATCATGGGCGGAGCTGGCGCTCGTGTACAGAGATAATCCTCTGTATTTTCCTACGGAATCATTTACGGCGGATACCAAAAATCGGTATCCGCCGTTTTCTATGATCTTTAAAATCCCTCCTGAATCAGCTCCCGGATCGTCTGCATTGACAGATCCACGGATGCGATCTCGTCCGCGCAGCGCTTGAGTTCTTCACGCAGAAGCGCCTCATGCGGCACATCATGCTTGTATTTCATCTGATGCTCCAGCGTCGCCCAGAAATCAATTCCGATCGTGCGCAGCTGGATCTCGGCCGGCAGGCCATTGACCCGCACCTGCATATGAAGACTGCGGTAACCATTGGGCTTGGGATAGGAGATATAATCCTTGATCTTTACGATTTCCATCTCCGGACGCTGTTTCAGCCATTCCGCGACAGCAAATACATCCTCCACGAACGCGCATACGATCCGCACGCCGATCGCGTCATAAAGCTCTGTCATCGCAGTCGCGGCGTCGATCTTCAGGTCTCTCTTTTCCAGCTTTTTCGTCATGCTGTCTGCGGATTTGATCCGGGAACTGCTGTAGATGATCGCCTTGATCTCCTCGTCCTTACAGGACGCCTGATATTCCTCTATCATATCCAGTAAAATCTTCTCGACCCGTTTCATTCCCGGGTAATAATCACCGTAAAATTCCTCGGTTGTCAACCTATTGTCCTCCTGTTACTTATCAATTGTGTCATGTACCGGCCTTCTGCGTGATCGGCAGACTCACAGATATCGTGAGCGATTTCCCGTCTGACGAGGAAGCAGCGACCGTCCCTCTGTGCGCCGTCACAATCGCCTTCGCGATCGAGAGGCCGATCCCGTGTCCGCCGGTCTGGGAATTGCGCGATTTGTCCGTCCGGTAAAACCGCTCAAACAGATGCGGGAGCTCATCTTTTGCAATGGATTCGCAGGTATTATACACGGTAATCTTTACCGAGCGGCCGTTCCTGCTCTTTCGCAGTGTAAATGTGATCGTTCCATCCGTATCCGAATATTTCAGCGCATTTTCAAGGAAAATGGAGATCAGCTGGCGCAGAGACTTCTCATCCCCCCGCATCGTGATCAGGGGCTCGATATCGACGTCAAAGGTCTTATTCTGCGCAATCGCCGGCCCGTGAAAGGATTGCGTGAGTTCACCGGCCATATCCGATATCGAGAAATCCGCCATGTGAAAATACCGTCCTCCCTCCTCCATCCGGGAGAGCGTCACAAGATCGTTCGTCAACTCTGCAAGCCGCCTGGTCTGAAACCGGATATCCTGCAACCATTCATTATCTTCGCCGTCCATTTCCAGAACGTCAAGGTCGGCTCCGATGATCGTCAGCGGCGTCTTCAGTTCATGGCTCGCATCCGTGATAAACTGTTTCTGCTTTTCATAGCTTTCCGAAACCGGCTTCATGATCCAGCCGGAAAAATATAACAACAGCACAAAGATTACCAGATAACCGCACAATGAGATCTGCACGCTGGTAATCAGAAAAAGATGCGCCGCGTCCAGTTCCCTGCTGCAATCCATAAATACAACCAGAGTATCCTCTTCATCTTCCCTTAAAAGATACCGGTAATTGTCGACAAATCCCCGCTTCTGATCGCCTTCCACAACGGCACGGGCATATTCAACTGCCGTTTCGGTATCAATTGCCGCAATTTTCTGAGTATCGGTATAAAGCACTTCCCCATCGGTATCAAAACATACCGCAAAATGCCGGGACTCATACGAAAGCTCCGCAGACACTCTCCTGCCCTCAAAATGCTTTTCCGACATGTCCTTCCAGTCCGGGAAAATGCCGTCATTTCCCATCAGAGCCTCGATAATCGTATCCGAATCGGCAATCATCAGGCGGTAATTAAGCGTATTGATCGCGCCGATCAGGATTACGAGTAAAATCAGCACCAGGGCCATCGCCAGCAGGATAAATTTGGCTCTCAGTTTTTTGATCATTCCAGATCCTCCAGTGAATATCCCACGCTCTGCGACGCTTCAATCTGTATATTCGCATGAAGCGCGTCCAGCTTTTTCTTCAGATAAGAAATATAGACCCAGACCACATTAATCTCCTCTCCGCTGTCCGTGCCCCAGATCTTTTCCATAAACCGTTCGGCCGAAATCTGATGATGCGGATTGGTCATCAGCAGCTCCATCATCTGAAACTCTTTATTTGCCAGACGGAAATGCCCGGTCGGCGACGACAGTTCATAGGTTGCCCGGTCAAGCGTAATATTGCCGCTGCGGATCTGCGAATCCACCGGCGCCGCCTGCGTCCGCGTCATCGCGCGGATACGCGCCAGCAGCTCCTTCGTATTAAACGGCTTGGTCAGATAATCATTCGCCCCGCTGTCCAGACCCAGCACTTTATCATCCACCTCCGCTTTCGCTGTCAGCATCAGGATCGGCACCAGATTGCCGGCGCTCCGCACCTCCTTTAACACACTGATCCCATCCCGCCCCGGCATCATAATATCCAGAATCGCTCCGTCATAGTCTCCATTCTTTAAATGCTCCAATGCGTCATTTCCATTATAAACCGCATCCACAGAATAATGATTTTTCTCCAGAATCGTGCTTACAGCCCTGGAGAGGGATTTTTCATCTTCGGCAAGTAACAATCTCACAGCTGTTTTCCCCTTTTTCAAACGGTCATTTTCCTGTTATCTTACGGCAAAAATATGTATTTTGCATGACTTTTTTATAAAATCTCGAAAAATCAACGTTTTTCGGCTCGCCCCTATCGATTTTGTACCGAATTTTGTACTTTTTCTAAAAAAATATCGCCGTGAGACTCTTATATCCCACGGCTTTATTATCTATCCTATCTTTTGTATACGCCTGTCAATCTCTTCTGCCTGCTCCTGAACAACACCAAAATCAAGGTCTGTATAAACATCCATCGTTGTTGTAATACTCTCATGCCCTACAATGCCCTGCAGCACTTTCGGAGACATGCCACCCTCTGCCATTCGTGAACAGTATGTATGTCGGAAAATATGTGCTGATAAGAGCGGCATGGTAAGAGTCTTATCTGGCTGTCGGTTATACGCCTTTGTGATATTTTTCATTATCCCGTCAATCATCTGCCGTGTATACGGTTTCCCTTTCGAGTTTCCAAAAATAAAGTCCTTTATCCCGCAAACCTCTGTCTTTGTGAAAGTTCTCCCCATAATCTGATCAAGTTTCCGCTGATCGGATAATGCCTTACGCGCCGATTCTGTTAATGGAATCAACCGCTTTCCCTTTTCTGTTTTCGGCTCCAGAATCACGTATTTATAACCGTCACCCAGATTTGTATAGGCAAGCTGGCGTTCAATGTGAATTACCTTTTCCTCTCTGTCAATATCAGACCATCTCAGGCCGCATAACTCGGATACCCTGGCACCTGTTGCCAGTGCAAACGAGATCAGCGGTAAATAAACGGAATAAATCGGATGATCATCTAAAAATTTTAAAAGTTCCGCCTGCTCCGCTCTTGAAAGCGGTTTCTTTTTCTTCTCACTCCCGCAAATTCCTTTCATAGCTTTCTCCCCCGGATTTTTCCGTATCCATTCATTTTCACTTGCCATTTCAAGCGCTCCCCTGATCAAAACATGATAGCTGTTTATCGCACTTGTAGAAAACCCTTTCTTTACCAGACTGTTATAAAATTCCTTGATATGCAGCGGCTTGATCTGTGATATCTTCATCTGCGCTAACGGAGTCGGTTTGATACAGTTTGCCCATAACCGTTTGTAATTTGCTTCTGTTGTCGATTTTAGATCGCTCTTGTTCTCGATATAGAGATCAAACATCTGGTTTAGTGTAACGTTCCCCTTCTGGAAGTCAACGCCGTCCTCAAGATCTTTCGCGATCTGGCGTTCCTTCGCCCGGAGTTCTGCCAGTGTCGGCGCGTAAACTGTCCGAGTCTTTCCGATCAAGTCCGTGTATCTGTACAAATATTGCCCGTCTGATCTGCGCTGTTGTTCGCCTGTCCGCAGAACCCGGCCTTTGTTATCTGTTCGTTTGGCTCCTGCCACCCTGCCACCTCCTGACTGTGGAAATCATCCACATAATCGTTACAATCAGCCACGCAACGAACCACATCTTGGCCTGCCGCCGCGCCGATCTGATTACATCTGTTGCTAAACTCATGATTATTCCTTTCCACAGGGAGCAGGTGTTGTAGGAATGGAAACACCTTAGCCCCCTGATCTGTCAACTTATCACCTATTGATCTCCAAACGTTTCAAAATGTCCTGCAAAATTTCCTCTGACAGAATCAGCAGAGAAAAAGCCCTCGCGCCATTCTGGACATCATCAATATCAACATCAACACCCTGCAAGATCAACCGCGCAGAGCAAATAAGATTTTCTGCCTGATCTATTTTCTTGCTGATTCTTTTTAATTCCTTACTGGTCATTATTTCCTCTTTCTGGAGCAGGCCGCCCCGGTTCAGGGCTTCCCGCTCCCATTTACCACACTATCGCAGTGGCCGCGGCAGTAGATTTCGTATATCTTCGGTATGTGTCTTAAAGCCGTTCTTCAATCAGGCTAAAAGCTGTCTTTATGAATCTCATTAAAGCTGGTTTATTCTGAAATGCTTCTAAAAGTTCCTGTCTGATCTGTGGAATCTCCTCCGGTGACGTATCCATCAATTCATGCAATATTGCTACGGCGATCTCTTCACTTCGGTTCATGATCTCGCCGCCTTTCTTCTGGCGCGTTCTAACCGTTTGCCAAAAATAACGCCCAAAGCAAACATATCCATTCCCAATTCAAAGGAATCAGAATCCACTTGTGAATGAGCATCTAAAACATCATTAAGTAAAGCATCCTCCGCACCGCATCCGAATGGTTGATATCCAATTATCCTCATTGTAGAATTAACATCATATCGACTTTTCTGATTAAACATTGTTTTTCTTTCTGCCGGATGGTATAATCACATAGCCCGGTCTTTGTTACGTTCATTGTCGGGTTACTTGCCCCTGTCAGTGTTGGCGCACTGGCAAGGGCTATTTCTTTATGCGATTGTAAAGCGTCGACTTGTGCTTGCCTTGCAATACTGGTTATAAATCTCCGGGAGTGCGGCCTTTAATGCCTTGCTGTCCAATCTGGAAGAAACGATCTCTTTCCATCTGGCAATCCGCCCAAATGCGCTGATCTCATTAACTCCCTTTGCTTCCATGTCAGCCTTGATCTCGTTCCTGATCTTCTCGGCTTGCTCTTCCAGTGCTTTCTGCTGCTCCGCGATCGCGTCCAGCTTATCAATGCGGTTCCTTAACATTCTCTCTGTCATGATGCCTTTCTCCTTTTCTCTCTGGTAAGCCCCCGGCGGCTCTAAGTTTATCCTCTAGGCTCCTGCCCTTGCACTCTGCTTCTTCTCCGTTCCGGATGTTATGAACTTGTTCGTTTCGCTTACCTGTTTGGTTTTCCTTAACTCTGATTATATTATACATCTATTCC
>JAJBUA010000106.1 GCA_020860565.1 Clostridiales bacterium | reverse complement strand
TTAGTGCCGACTTCGCGGGGTGCGGATCCCTTCCTTCCTACAATCGTCACCAGAGTCTTGCCAATATGACTCTTTTCCTCATCCAGAATCGCCTTCACCAGTTCCTTTGAATATCCGCCGACACGCATTCTGCGGTTTTTCACTTCTATGATTTCCGCCATAATGGCTATCGCGATCTCTGCCGGCGTTTCCGCGCCGATATCCAGTCCGATGGGGGTATATACGCGATCCAGAACGGTCTTGTCTACTCCCTGTTCGGCCAGACTCTGCCTGACCAGCGCAGTGCGCCTGCGGCTTCCGATCATCCCGATATAAGCATGTTCCTTCGCCGCAATCTTATGCAGACACACCTGATCGTGACGATGACCACGAGTTACGATGACGAAAAAGGTGTCCCGGCTTCCCTCAATTCTGTCCAGACCTTCCTCAAAGGGTTCGCAGATCACCTCATCCGCCCCTGCGCGTCTCGCGTTGTCCGCAAACTTTGGCCGGTCTTCCAGCACGACGGTGTAAAAACCCATCATCCGCCCGATCTGAATCACCGGCATCGACACATGGCCGCCGCCGCAGATCACCAGCCGCTTTTCATGGCCGACCGGCTCACAGTATATCCTTCTTCCCTCGATTTCAACGATACCGCTCTCTGTCAGACCGGTCAGTTCCGCGGCATGGGCGGCCAGAAATCCGTCGTTGCGCGAACACCATACCATCTCTTCTTCAGAAATCAACGCCTTATCGTTGGCAGCTGACTCCTCAAGAAGCGTTAATATAACATTCTGCTGATTCGAATCCTTCTCTTGCAGCAGCCGGTAAAGTTCAGTCATTCTCATCTTCCTTTCCGGACTCAGATTTCAGCATCATTTTATCGGAGCCCATATAATTCAGGATTTTCTTCTCTATCGCCTGTGCTTCCCGGAAGCGTCTTTCCTGTGCGGCCAAGACAGCCCCGGCATCTGGTCGCTGTTTACATTTTTCCCTGCTTAGCGCAAACCGTTCCTCCAGAGATACGATCTGATCGCCCTGTACATATTTATCGGCCAGATAGACGATGTCCGTCTCTTCCGGGAGCCGATCATCGTACCTGCGACTCCGCATCCCATCATACTCCGTGTACGTATCACCGGTACCGTCCCCCATCACAGATTCCTCCAGCCAGCGGTCATGATGCCTGAGAATGATCTCTGCCACCTCCGGGTATCCCTCGTCTCTCATCCACTGAGCGCCCACGCGGTCATGCCCCTTTTGGGCTCTCGCCACGTCATGCATGCAGGCACTGCCGTATACGAGACGACGGTCAACCGGGCAGCCAGCCGCAATTAAACAATCCGCCATCTCCTGAGCAACCGCCGCAACGATGCGGCTATGTCGGATAACCGGCTCCGGCGTGTGATATTTCTCCCAGAGCTTCTCACAGACTTCCGCATCCGGCGCTGATTTCTCTGCTTTTTTACTTTTCACTTTCTAATTTTTAAATCCTTTTTCATAATATTTCTTATAAATCTCATCAGTTTTCACCTCAAGTTCTTCCTCCATCGCCCGGTAGCTTTTCACCAGCCGTCTGCCGGACTCTGTCAGTTCCGAACCGCCGCCGCCCAGTCCGCCGCATTTCCTGCGCACTACAGGAAAACCCAGCTGGCTGTCAATCAACCGGATCATTTTACTTCCCTTGCTGTAGGACAGATTCATCCGGATACAGGCCTCCCGGATGGAGCCGGTTTCTTCGATCTGTTCCAGCAGCTCACAGGTCCCCGGTCCAAAAAACGGCTCATTTGCCGTCAGCCGGATCCGGATCTGGGGCCGGATCGGATAACCGGCTCCCTGACTGTAATTCCACTCAATCAGCTTATAGTATTCCTCCGGGGTATCCACATCCCACCTCACGCCTGGGTCGTCGACCTCCAGATCCGTTATCGTGATCCCAGAATGTTCCATAGCTCCCCTTAATCCTCCGTCGCCGGTATAACCGCACAGTTTTTCAGCAGTTTCTCTGCTCAGTATGATCGGATGCCCAGGCTCGCCGTGATACCGGGTTCTCACCATTTCCGCGTCTACCATCAGCGCCTGCCGGATCGTCTCTGTCCGGATCGCCGGGATGTCAACCGGCATGATCATCATGCGTTCACATTCCTCCATGACATTTTTGATACCGAGAACCACCGAATCAAACATTTCGGTATCCTGATATCGTTCGTTTTTTACAAACCGAACGCCGGTATGAAAAAGATGCGCCTCCAGATCCGCAGCTCTGTACCCGGTCACCACAACAACCGGGTACAGCTTCATCTGCTGAATCATATCTACCATATGAAGCGCAATCGTCGAATCACCATACGGGAGCATCGGTTTGAAGTCCTTCATGCGGCTGGACAATCCGGCCGCAACCAGGACCGCTCCTGTTTTTTTCATTGTCTTCTCCTGCACCTTACTTTTTTGCAATCACACATCCACATAACGCTCCCATGGCTACCAGCAAAACATTCAATCCAAACACCGGAATCAGCGGGGCTATATTGCCGGACGCAAGTTCTACCCCTGCACTGTAAGCACCGTTTCCGCAGCCCATTGCCGTGACCGATATCCCGGCAGCACCAAGAGACTGCAGCAGGGAAACCGGACCGATACCGGTCAAAATACCTCCCAATGAAGTAAACAGTATCGCGATAAAAGGGAAGGGAATCTTACATTCCACCAGAATCTGCGCTGCCGCACATGTACATCCTCCAATCAATGCCGCCCACACAAAAGCCATATCACCATCCTCCTTTATCCTGTAATCAGACCAAATACCAGAGAAATGATAAATCCAGTCCCCAATATCATGAAAACTTTCGAAAAACCGATCAGTGCGGCCCTTCCATTGGGTTCTCCCGAACGGATCTTTTCAACACAGTTAACCGTAGCGCCGAACATAAGACCACTTAAGACAAGCCCCGCTCCCTCTTCGCCAAATTGAGCGACTTTCCCATAGATTCCGCTCAAAATGAACATCGCGCCCACAATTCCAAATAACAACATGGAAATCAGGGTTGCCTGCACCGCATCCGGCACCACAGCGGATACCAGTGATAAAATTATCTGTCCGATAATTCCCCCCGCAGCCCCGACTGTAAAGGCGTGTAAAACTCGTTTTCCTGCCATGGATCCCCTCTTTCTACTCCGGATAAGCCGGAGCAATTTTTGATACACAAGGGCGCATCAGGAAATATTCCAGCTACTGCCGGACGCGCCCCGCGCTGATAAACAACGAAATTTCTCCGGTTCGATGAACCTTTCTACTGCCCGATTGCTTCGATCATTCTCTTAACCATCGCCTCAATGTCCACAATCTTGTAACTGTTATGCTCCATCGGCATCGTATTCCGGATTGCCAGTTTTCCTGCCTCTGCAGCTACCTGTGACGATGCTTCCTTTCCTTTCAGGAACCCTTCTACCTCCTTCAGTTTCACCGGCACCGGCGCTACGCCGCCTAATACTAAAGATATCTCTTCTATCTTTCCATCCTTTAAGCGATAAGCGTATGCCAGCGCTACCAGTGCGAAATCAATCGACGGACGCAGACGGTCTTTCTGATATCCGGTCACCCATCCGCTCCTGTCCGGAATGCGGATTGCCGTCACCATCTCATCACAGTCAAGCATGGCGTAAGCTTTCAGCTTTGTCGTAAAGAATTCTCCTGCCGGAATCTCTTTTTTATTTGTGATGATCGTACCATCCAAAGCAACCACCATATTAGCAATATCGGAAGCATTTACACTATAGCAGGCACAGTTCATACATCGCTTCGCTTCTTCCTGTGCTTCTGCCAGAGAGAGGGACTGCGCGTCCTCATCGGTTAGTGTACGCTCCGTGACCGTCCGTTCGGCCAGTCTGGCGCCCTTTTCCCTTTTGATACCGGCTCCGTCAAAGGTCAGGAATCCTGTCTCCTCGCTCCCAAAGGTAACCGGGCTGCCCAATCCGGCGCTCATCGCCTTTGCTGCTCTGCCGCCGGCATTGATTGCGCGGATCGCGATATTCGGTCCGGTCACCGCATCGCCGCCGGCGTAAATCTTCTCATGCTTCGTCTGATAGGTTTCCGTATCTGTATCAAACAGTCCCCTCGGTGTTTTCAGCTGGCTTCCAAATTCTTCCCCAAGGAAATCCAGATCCACACGCTGCCCGGTAGCCAGAATGATGGTCGTGGCATCAAAGACCCGCGTATCCGTCTCATCATAGACCGGACTGAACCGATGCGCTTCATTATAGACGCTGACACAACGCATGGCTTCCAGTCCCGCTGCCTTGCCATCGTTTGTTACTACCTTCTTTAACCCCCATCCGTTAAAGATCTCGACGCCTTCTTCTTTTGCGCGCGCAACCTCTTCCGCAGATGCCGGCATTTCCTTTTCCTGTTCCAGACACACCAGCCGCACATGTTTCGCTCCCAGGCGTTTTGCCGTCAGCGCCACATCCATCGCCACATTACCGCCTCCGCAGACCAGAACCTCATCATCAATCGCCTGCTTGAGGAAGGTGTTTACCTCCACCAGGAAATTCAGACCAAACTCCGTCAGAGCCTCTCCCTGAATCCCCAGCACCGGCTGTTTCCAGGCGCCCGTACCGATATAAATACTGTCATAGCCATCGACCACCTCTTCCAACGCAATATCTTTTCCGATGATTGTATTCATACGAAACTCTACGCCCATTCCCTCAATCGCGGATGTAAACGCACTTACAATATTTTTCGGGAGACGATAATGGGGAATGCCATAATAGAAAACGCCTCCTGCTTTCTCATGACTGTCAAATACTGTAACGGCATGTCCCGCTTTCCGCAGATAGTAAGCGGCAGCCAGTCCGCCCGGACCCGCTCCGATCACAGCGGTCTTCTTTCCGCTTTCTTTTTCCGGTGCCGGATAGAACCGGTCTGCATTCTGCAGGATGTAATCTCCCAGCGTGCGCTCCACACAGTGGATATTCACGCACTCCCCGTACTGATTCTGATTGCAGCCGTCCTGACATGGATGCGGGCATACGCGCGAGGTAAGCATCGGCATCGGATTTACTTTCATAATAATCCGGGCTGCCGCGTCCCAGTCGCCCTCGCGTATCTTTGCCATATATGCCGGAATATCCGTACTGGCCGGGCAGTTATTTGTGCAGGGATCGGAATGCGTCTTCATGCCGCCAAAGACCGAGTGGTACCGGTTTTCCCCGCGAATCGCGTAACAGACGTCCCCTCCTTTGCGGGAACAGTTCATCCTTCCGCCTCCCTCGTGCGGATAGCGGTAAAACCAGCAGCGTACGTCCTGACAGATATTCCCTCCGATTGTCCCCAGATTGCGGATCAGCGGGGTCGCCACGGAGCGCGCCGCCTCGCTGAGTCCCGCCGCTTTTTCCTGTAAAAGCGGAGACTCCGCGATATCTGTCAGCGTAGTCATTGCCTTCACCGTGATACTGCCGTCCTTCTCCTCAATCCCGGCCATACCGGGGATTGCCTTCAGATCAACTACCGTTTCCGGTGAACGCTCCAGCAGCGCATGCTTGTATACATTTAAAAGATCCGTTCCGCCGCTCATCAGGTCGGAATTTCCTTTTGATTTGTAGCTCACGGCTTCTTCGACAGAAGCAGGATGAATTACTTCAAATGGTCTCATATTCGACTGCCTCCTTTACAGTTTACCCAGCGCTTTTAAGATGCCCTCACGGCTGGCCGGGTACTCACAGTAATCAACGCCGATCGCGTTTGAAATTGCCATCATCATCGCCGCAGGTCCCGGCGCCCCGGAGATCTCTCCGAATCCGGTAGCCTTAAACCGGGAAATCTCCGGAAGAGATTCCAGTATCACGGAGTCAATCGGCGGAAAATCATTAAAGGTGCGCCACTTATAATCAATCATATTTCCGGTCATCACATGTCCGGAAGGCCGGTCAAGTACATTTTCATCCATCAGTCCGGTATCGGCAGCCGCCGCTCCAAATCCTCCGTGAACCTGCATATTCAGCGCTCTCGGATCGATGATCTGACCGACGTCTGTTCCCACCAGAACGTCCAGCAGTTTTGTCTCTCCTGTCTCCCGGTCAACCTCGACCTCACAGAAATAGATATTGAAATTACTCTTGGAGTAATTTGACAGGTAGCGGCCAAAACCAGTAATCGATGATCCAAACGGGATAAACTCCATCGGATGATGAGGTTCCTGCGGACGGTTCTTATAATAAACCATTCCATCATGGAATCTCAGATCATGCGGGGAAGCGTGCAGCGTATCCGCCGCTAACTTAAGGATCTGCTCCAGCGCATCCTCGGCCGCGCGGGTTACCGCCGTTCCCAGCGTCAACGTGCATCGAGAACCGATCGGACCCGCGTCCATCGGGTTGGATTCCGAATTTAACGGAGTCACATAAACCTTTTCCAGCGGCATGTCCAGAACCTCCGCCGCAAATTTGCGCAGATTGCTTCGCTCGCCGTTTCCCTGCTCTGCCAGTCCCGCATGAAGGTAGACATTGCCGGTAATCGGCTCAAAACGGACGTACGCCTCTGACGCATCCTCGCCGACATCTGCATTGCCATGCACGGAAACTCCCACGCCGGTCGCCTTCGATCCGTTCACACTCGTTGGCTGATTCCAGCCCTTCCAGCGATCCTTCCAGCGGAATTTCTCAGCCGCCGCCTCCATGGCCGGCACATAATCCTGTTCGCGGCAGTCATACCATTTTCTCTCACGCCAGTACCATCCGTCGCCGGTCTGAGCGAAATTCTTCATGCAAAACTCCACCGGATCGATACCGGCTTTCTCCACCGCCTGCATCGCCAACGGCATCAGTGTCGCCTTAATCTCCTGTCCGCCAAATCCACGCACAGCTCCTGTCTGTACATGGTTAGTCATGACAAGCTTGCCCTCAATATCCCAGTTCTGGCATTTTCCGAACGCGACCTGACACTCGCCAAGTCCGACGCCCATCTGCCACTGTCCACAGTCATTATAGGAGCCACAGTCCAGATAACAGGTTCCCTGCACCGCATGGACGATTCCGTCCTTCAGGCCCAGCCTGCACTTGAGATACATTCCGATTCGCTGGTCATGTACCAGAAGCTGTTCTGTCTTGGTCATATTCATCTTGACCGGCTGTCTGGTCGCCACCGCCAGCAGCGCGGAATACATCGTGGTACACTGCATGGACGCCTTGTTTCCAAATCCTCCTCCCACGTTAAAAACCGTAGTATCCACAGGCATCCCCCGCATACGCGAGGTACAGCTGTTGCCAAACATCTTGGCCACCTGCGTAGACGCCCACGCCTTCATCCGGGTTTCCTCATACGTCATAATCACACAGGGCGGCTCCATGGCCATCGGACAGCCCAGAGAGTTGTATTCATTTTCTCCTTCTACGATGATGTCACATTCTGCAAAAGCTTTTTCTACATCTCCCCGAACCAGATGATCCATCATGTCCTCGCCGATAAAGGGAACATTAGGAAGAATATTGGATTCAAATTCCTCATGAACCACTGGCGCGTCCGGCTTTACTGCGTCCACTGTAGAAAACACCGCCGGCAGTACCTCGTATTCAATCTCAATCAGATCACACGCCATCTCTGCAATCTGCTCAGTCTCTGCCGCTACCAGAGCTACCGCGTCTCCCACATAGGAGGCTTCTCTGCCCAGCACAGGGACAGCCGGCGGCGTACTTAAGCCCCAGCCCTCGCATTCCTTCGGAATATTACCATAATATAAGACTGCCCGGACGCCTTCCAGAGCTTCCGCTTTGCTGATATCAATCTTTTTGATCCGAGCATGCGCATGTGAGCTTCTGAGTGCTTTTGCGTACAGCAGATCTTTCATCTTATAATCGTTTACAAATGTCGCGCCGCCGGTCACAATATCTACAGCGTCAACACGCTGGGCATTCTTTCCTATATGGCGGTATTCGATACTGCTCATAATCTTCCCCTCCTTTACGCATTCTGAGAGGCGAGTTCTTCCGCCGCCTCGATCACATGATACTGACTGATACACCGGCACTGATTGCCGGAAAGCGCCTCCTCGATCTCCTCTTTCGTCGGGTGAGGATTTTTCAGAAACAGGCCCTTAAGAACCATGATAATACCGGGCGTACAAAATCCACATTGAAACGCATATTTGTCAATAAACATCTGCTGGATCGGATCCAGCTCCTTGGTCACCGGATCACGCAATCCCTCAATCGTGACGATATCTGCCCCGTCACAGTTTGCCGTAAGGATCTGACAGCTGGGAACAGCCACATCGTTCATAAGAACCGTGCAGCACCCACAGGCTCCCTGTTCGCACGCTTCCTTGGTGCCGGTCAGGTTAAGCCTCTCCCGCAACGTGTGACTCAGCATCTCCTCATCTGGAACCTCCCACCGGGAACCTCCATGACCGATCAGAAATGTCTCCTTACGTCCGTTAATTGTCATCTGAATGGTTTTGCTCATGACAACCTCCTGTATTTTCCAAAATCTTGCCAAAAGGCAAAGTCTACGGTACCTTCTTCTAAGCATATTGTATCTGGCGCAACCATTTTTTACCATGTCTGTCAAACGGATTAACGGTTCAGTTTTTGTCAAACTCTCGTTAGCATATTCTAACCTTTTCGTCCTTGGTTTGTTTAATTTCATAAATATTTTCTGTGATTTTGTTTTTTTTACCAAATTCGTTTGAAAATTATTGTTGAATTTTTCTCAATTCTGATGCATAATGAATTTGTATTTTGGTCAAAATCATTATCCAACTACTTTCAATGATATGTTTTCATGATAAACACAAGAGGAGCCGTATCTATGACCCTGGAACAGGAATACTATATTAAAGATCGTTATCTGCAGATTTTGTCATCAAGTGCCAATCTCACTGAACTTTGTAATTTCACAGCTTCCTGTATCGGAAACCCGGTAGCGGTCACATTGACAACCAAAACCATCATCGCCAAATCATCGGATTATTCGGAAGAACTGGTAAAAGAATATACCGATTCTCCTTATCTGTGTTCCGAGGAAGAGCTACAGGAGCTGAGCGATAATCTCGATAAAGAGTTAAAAAGTCGCCAGCCAATCGTCCGCGTCTGGCCTTACCTGAGACACAAACGGATCAACTGCGGCTGTTTCTGGCGCTGTGTCATGCTGGCTGTAATTGACTGCCCGATCACAAAAAAAGCGGTAACTGATGATATGCTGAAGATTATCGGTATCTCCGCGCCGGTTTTTCTGTCTGCCCTGCGCCTGAATTCTTATATTGATGTCAACACGGTCAATCCGATCGAAACCTTTCTTATCGGACTCCTGAGAGGCGAAATCGATCAGAAACATATGCATAAGTATCTGTATGACCCGGTTATCCACTCCGCTTCTTCCTGGTGTGTGATGAAATGCCGACCTCTGAAAGATGTCAGCTACCGGAATATCAAATCAGTCGTCGACCAGATCTGTTCCGTCCGCTCCGGCGTCTGGTGTGTGGATTTCAGCGGCAATGTTATCATTCTCTCAAACGGTTCTTGTAAGGAAATCGCAGAAACCCTGCGAGAATCTTGCGCATCGCTGTGTCAAATTGCTGTCAGCGCTCCCTTTGACAATATCCTTACACTTCCGGATCATCTGGATGAGGTCCATACTGCCCTGGAACTGGCGGAATATGCCGAAGACCGGGAACCCGTTATTGACACACAGAAATATCGGGTTCTGCTTCACCTTCTCCCTCTGTTTCAATCGGATCCGTCCGCGATTATCAGCCCTGTCATCAGTCAGATCAAACTCTATGATCAGGAACATGACAGCGCCTATTACCAGACGCTGAAATCATTTCTCTTTCACAAAAAGGATTATAATAAAGTTGCGGAAGCACTTCATGTTCACAAAAACACGGTCGCTTACCGAATTCAGAAGGTCTGCGAACTGTTTCATCTCGATCTGAAGGACAGCAACGTGATTTCCAATTTGTATCTTTCTTTGTTTGCTGATTTTCGGTTACAAGTATGAATCAATGATCTCAGAACTTTTCAAAGTCAATACCACCGGCGTAGCCCCAAAGGGGCTTGCTGGTTTGCTTTTCTTTCCTACCCCTGCAGATCAGGGGGTTTATTTTTACTTTGACACAAAAAGGCGCGGCATAGCCGCGCACAAATCAATCTTCGTATTCTATTTTGTCTCTCTCTTATCGTTCCCGCATATCCGACATACTGAAATTAAGAAATGATGCCAAGCTTTGATCTGGTAACTGTGTTTCTTTCTCCTGACTGTAATCGAAAAGGAAATTCTGGACTATCTGAAAATAATTTTCCTGCTCTTTCGCAAAGAACATCGTAATTGCTTTATCATCTCCCTTTGTCTCCGCTTCGTTCAATGCATGATAATATTCCTCTTTTTCAGAATCACGGATAATAACCGGGATGATTCCATTTGCCAGACACTCTTTAAACAGGATCATCCGGCCTGTGCGGCCATTGCCATCCTGAAAAGGATGAATCTTCTCGAAAGCGGCATGAAACCTTGCTAAATCGCCAAGGGTCTTGTTCTGTTTTTTATGATATTCCGTAAGCAGTTCCGCCATGAATACCGGCACCTGATTTGGTGATGCCGTTGTAATATTGCCAACGATGTTTGCACGGTTTTTATATTCCCCAACCGGATAGCCGTTTGCCATATCCTCAAATACCCCTGCCTTCAGGTAATAATGGTATTCTTTGATCAGCTTTTCGCTTAAGGGTTCCTCCCACGTCGCCAGCATATGGTTAAACATGGCAAAATGACCTGTCATTTCCTCAATATCTTTCGCACGATACACAGAATCTTCATCCGAACGGAGCGTTCCGGTATCAAACAGGGATGCGGTTTGCTCAGGCGTTAAGGTGCTTCCCTCAATCTTGTTCGAGTTATATGCCATTTCGCGCTGTGTTTTTGCGTAAATTCCGCTCCGGTCGTTTTTCTTTTGTTCGATCCGCATACGGGCAATCAGATTACTGACTATTTCATGGGATTCATTTACAGACAATACCTTCAGTTGTTTTTGCAGGATCCGGTTGTCCATATGACACCTCCTTGTAATCAATCAAATCATGGATATATCTTATCATACTCGATTTTATGGGCAAAATCAAGGCGCCGCAAAGCGGCGCCTGTAGTTCCGGTTGTAATATCAAAAATTCATCATCAGCCATTTAGATCAGCGAAAAGTTCATTCCAGTGAGTCATGATCTCATCCTTATGCTCTGTCAGATAGTCAAAATCCAAATCAACCAGACCGAGCGTATCCTCATCCGGCAGACCACTCAGATTGCAGGTTCCATTAGAGCCGCGGCCAGCAGATACTTCCGCACGCGCGTCCTGGAATTCCGCAGAGGAAAGCAGATCCATCATAGCTTCTGCTGCCGCAAGGTTCGGAGCGTCCTGAACAATCGCAGCGCCGCCTGCCATAGCCGTGTTTCCTTCTTCCATATAGATACATTCAATCGGCGCTCCATCGTTGATCAGAGCAACTACGCTGGACTCATAAGAAAGCCCGGCTACATACTCGCCGTTGCTGACCAGATTATAGACATCCTTCGAGGACGTGGTAGAGAAACAGGACGGAATCAACTGGCTGCAATATTCCCAGCCCTTATCATCATCGAATTCATCTCCCATAACCGCGAGAATCGTCTGCAGCTGGCGCCATCCGGACGAAGTGGAGTCTGGCGCGGCCAGAATGATCTTACCCTGCAGTTCCGGATTCAACAGGTCCTCGTACCCATTGATTTCGATGCCAAGTTCGTCACGAAGCTCCGGATTGACAACCAGGCACATAACCTGAACATCATAGAAGGTATAGTATCCGGACTCATCATGATACAACTGCTCCTCGTCACAGGCAGCTGTGTAAGGCTGCAAAATGTCATGATAGGTTTCCCCATCTGCTGCAAACATACCGCCGATAACGACGTCTGCGTCACAGGTCTCATCACTTCGGATTCTGGTTGCAAGGGTCCCGACAGAATCTGCCTGGATCTCCAGAGCGCAGTCCGGATAATATTTCTTCCACATATCCGTAAGAACTTCCTGCTGTGTTTCTTCCATTGTCGTGTATACGGTAATTTTCCCAGTCACTTCATCCGCCGGACGGACATAATAGGGACGGTCATCTTCCGTATCCCCAGTATCTTCCGCAGCTTCCGTTTCCTGCGCGGCTTCCGTCGCAGCAGCAGATGCTGCAGCGGTTGTCTCTGTCGTCGTGGAACTGCTGCCGCCGCAGGCCGTGATCATCATTGCCGCACCTGCTGCTGTCATGATGGCTGTCAATTGTCTTTTTTTCATGTTGCATTCTCCCTTTCTTTTTTTGATAGATATAATGTATGTTACATTTTTACATCTTCCAGTTTTGTAAATTTCAGATAAATTACCAGACAGATCACAGTAAGGAGCATGGTGATCGTCGCAAATACCGCAGCTACGCCGTATATACCGCTGGAAATAGCGGAATAGGTACTGATCGTCAGGGTGATTGTCCGGTTATTGTAAAGAATGACGCCGGACGACATTTCTGTAATGACAGATACAAAACTCAGAACCGCGCCGGATATGATGCCGCTGGACATCATCGGCACCGTAATTTTTACAAAAGCAGTCACTTTCGGGGCACCGAGGCTGAGGGCAGCTTCTTCCACACTTATCGGGACCTTCATCATCGCCGCAGTCGCAGAACGACTGGTGAATGGCATCCGGCGAATAGCAAGTGCAATGATCATAATCACAAGAGACCCGGTCAGGACAAACGGCTTTTTGGAAAAGGCAATCACCAGTGCGATACCGATGACGGCACCAGGCATGATATAAGGCATCATGGAAATGGTATCAATCATATTATTGAACCAGTTGTTTCGGCGTACAACCAGATAAGCGATCAATACCGCAATTACAATAATCAGCGCAAGTGTCACAATGCTGACGATGAGGGTATTTCTGATCGAACGCACCAACATCTTTTCCATGGCCTTCTGATAGTTCACCAGAGAGTATCCTGGCTTCAGAATACTGTTCGTGTAATTACGGAAGGACATATTTACAATATAAATCTGCGGCAAAAGAGCGATTCCTACCAGAAGGTAGCAAAACACATACATGAGCACGCCGCTGAGTCCTTGCGGTTTTTTCGGCTCTACCGGATGCAGAGCATTGATCGTGAATTTAAAGCGGTTAGACGCCACCTTCTGTATTATGAATATAATAGCTGTTACCAGTACGGCGATTACGCTGATTGCCGCTGCAAAATGATAATTGGTGCCGTTTTCGCCGAGGTACTGGTTATAAATCAGCACCGGAAAGGTTGTATAACCGCGCCCAATCAATACCGGTGTTCCAAAATCAGCGAAAGAACGCATAAAAACGAGGAGGGCTGCGGCCAGAATCGTCGGCATGGTCAGGGCCATAATAACACGCTTAAACCGCTCAACTCCTTTACAACCCATGCTTTCCGCCGCTTCCAAAAGAGAATTATCAATATCACGGAAAGCACCGTTCATATAGATTACAACAAGCGGAAACAGCTTTAAGGTCTGCACAAAAACAATTCCGCCAAATCCATAAATGGAAAATCCCTTCAGCCCGATGGATTTCAGGAAAACCGTGATCAGTCCGGAATTTCCCATCAAAAGTATCCAGGCATACGCTCCGATGAACGGAGCTGACATCGTACAGAGAAGACAAAGGACAAACAGTACCTTACGTCCCCGGATGCGATAAAAGGAATAAAAGTACGCAAACGGGATTCCCAGAATCAGGCTTGCCGCCATGACGCAGACAGCGATGCGAACACTGTGAAAAATCGATTCATAATAATAAGCCTTGCCGAAAAACTCTTGAAACGCATCCAGTGTAAATCTTCCTTCGAAAAAAACAGCTTCTTTCAGCAGCCCTCCGATCGGATAGACCAGAAAGACTACAAAGAGCGCCATCAGGATCAGGGAACAGATATTCCAGAAATCAAAACGTGCTTTGGAATGGCTCATCAGCTCACCTCCCGACTGTGCGAAGACCCAGAAAGATTGTTTTCGACCTGTTTCATCAGACTCTTTTCCGTCTCCGTGTCAAACAGATTGATTTTGCGGGCCTTGAGGGTAAGATTGACATGGCTTCCGGGCGGGATGATCGAATCAATTTCAGATTCCTGAATGATTTCCGCCGTCTCTCCGGTTTCCAGTTCAGCAAAGTAATGTGTATTGGATCCGAGGAAAACGCTGTCCTGAATGACTGCTTTCAATCCTGTCTGCAACTGACTGTTCTTCACCAGTGATACGACCAGTTCCTCCGGTCGGACCGAAAGGATCACGTCGCGATCCCTTGCCTCCTCTTCCCTGACATATTCCATCGATTCCCGATAGCCATTTGGAAACTCCAGATACAGGGTTCCGCCTTCTTTTTTCAGTTTGGCTTTCAGTACATTGGTCTTCCCGATAAAGGTCGCTACAAATAAATCTGCCGGCCGCTGATAAATATTCTTCGGCTCTCCACAATGATGAATGATGCCTTCTTTCATGACAGCAATACGGTCAGAGATTGCCATAGCCTCTTCCTGGTCGTGAGTGACATAAACGGTCGTAATCCCGACATGCTTCTGGATGTTTTTGATGACAGTCCGCATCTCTACACGTAATTTGGCATCCAGATTCGAGAGTGGTTCATCCATCAGGAGGACGTCCGGCTGGATAACAAGTGCCCTTGCCAGCGCCACACGTTGCTGCTGTCCACCAGAAAGACGTTCCGGCATCTGGTCTGCGTACTGATCAACATGTACCAGCTTCAGGAAATGTTCCGCTTCCGTGCGCATCTGATCTTTCGGCATATTCTTGTATTTCAAACCGAATTCCACATTTTTTCTTACGGTCATGTTCGGAAAAATGGCATAATTCTGGAATACCATACCGATCCCGCGCTTGCCCGGATCCATGTCATTGATGACCTTATCATTAAACCGAAATGTACCGCCTTCAATGGTATTGAAACCGGCTATCATCCGCAACAGGGTCGTTTTTCCACATCCGGAAGGTCCAAGCAGGGTAAACAACTCACCATCACCAATTGTCACAGACAAGTCCGGGATAACCGTTACCGTTCCATATCGTTTTACTGCATTCTGAATGGTTATCGCAC
>JAJBUA010000050.1 GCA_020860565.1 Clostridiales bacterium | reverse complement strand
CACCTGCATTGTATTCAAAATAATACGAAAAATCAGGGTTTTATTGTTTGCATTTTGATAAAAAGTTGATATAATAGTATCAGGTCAGTCTTTCTTTATCTATAGAAAGATGAAAAACGTCTGCATTTTTCCGGGACGTGATATTCCGGAGGGCCTTTCCGGATAAGGTAATATTCACATTGTTAGGAGGAAAAAACAAAATGGCAAGAAAAATGAAGACCATGGATGGAAACCAGGCCGCTGCTCATGCTTCTTACGCATTTACCGAAGTAGCAGCCATGTTCCCCATCACTCCGTCGTCTGTTATGCCAGAGCACACCGATGAGTGGGCTACTGAGGGTAGAAAGAATATCTTCGGGCGTACAGTTCAGATTACGGAGATGCAGTCCGAGGGTGGCGCGGCAGGTGCTCTGCACGGCGTTCTGGTAGCAGGTGCTCTTTCGACTACCTATACCGCTTCTCAGGGTCTGTTACTGATGATTCCGGATCTGTACAAGATCGCAGGTGAGCAGCTCCCGGGCGTTATCGATGTTTCCGCTCGTTGCGTTTCTACCCACGCTCTGAACATTTTCGGTGATCATTCCGACGTATATGCATGCCGTCAGACCGGTTGTGCGATGCTGTGTGAGTCCAGCGTTCAGGAAGTTATGGACCTGACACCGGTAGCTCATCTGTCTGCAATTAAGGGCAAGGTTCCGTTTATCAACTTCTTTGATGGCTTCCGTACCTCTCATGAGATTCAGAAGATTGAAGAGTGGGACTATGACGATCTGGCTGAACTGGCTGACTGGGACGCAATTGCTGAGTTCCGTGCGACCGCTCTGAACCCGAACAATCCTTCTCAGAAGGGTTCTGCGCAGAATCCGGATATCTTCTTCCAGACCCGTGAGGCCTGCAACCAGTATTATGATGCTATTCCGGCGATTGTTCAGGAGTACATGGATAAGGTCAATGCTAAGATCGGTACCGATTACAAGCTGTTCAACTACTATGGAGCTCCGGATGCAGAGCAGATCATCATTGCAATGGGGTCTGTCAATGAGACCATCGAGGAGACCATCGACTATCTGATGAAGACTCAGGGTGCTAAGGTCGGTGTTGTCAAGGTTCGCCTTTACAGACCGTTCTCCGCGCAGGCTCTGATCGATGCGATTCCGGATACTGTTAAGAAGATTTCTGTTCTTGACCGTACCAAGGAGCCGGGTTCTCTTGGCGAGCCGCTTTATCTGGATGTTGTGGCAGCTCTGAAGGGCAGCAAATTCGATCAGGTTGAGATCTTTGGCGGACGTTATGGCCTTGGTTCCAAGGATACCACTCCGAGCGAGGTTGTTGAGATCTTCAAGAATACCACTAAGAAGACGTTCACGATTAGTATTGTTGATGATGTGACCAACCTGTCCCTGCCGAAGGGCGCTCCGCTGGTTACCACTCCGGAGGGAACCACCAACTGCAAGTTCTGGGGTCTTGGTGCGGACGGTACCGTAGGCGCGAACAAAAACTCCATCAAGATCATCGGCGACAACACCGATATGTATGCTCAGGCATATTTTGATTATGACTCCAAGAAGTCCGGCGGCGTTACGATGTCCCACCTTCGTTTCGGACACAAGAAGATCAAATCTACATATCTGATTCATCAGGCAAACTTCGTGGCCTGCCACAATCCTGCCTATGTACGTAAGTACAACATGGTTCAGGAGCTGGTTGACGGCGGTACGTTCCTGCTGAACTGTGCGTGGAGCCCGGAGGAACTGGAAGAGCATCTGCCGGGACAGATGAAGAAATTCATCGCAGATCACAACATTAACTTCTACACCATCGACGGCGTTAAGATCGGTATCGAGACCGGCATGGGTCCGACTCGTATCAACACGATCCTTCAGTCTGCATTCTTCAAGCTGACCGGCATTATCCCGGAGGAGCATGCAATCCAGCTGATGAAGGATGCCGCTCAGAAGACCTACGGCCGCAAGGGCGAGGATGTTGTCAAGAAAAACTGGGCAGCGATCGATGCCGGCGCTACCGGTGTTGTCAAGATCAATATTCCGGAGTCCTGGAAGGACTGCGAGGATGAGGGCCTTGATTATAAGGTAGTATCCGGTGACAGACAGGATGTCTTTGACTTTGTTAACAACGTTCAGACAAAGGTCAGTGCTCAGGAGGGTAATAATCTTCCGGTATCTGCGGTTCTGCCTTATGTAGACGGTAATACTCCGTCCGGAGCGGCTGCATTTGAGAAGCGTGGTATTGCGGTTGATGTTCCAGTATGGAATTCCGCAAACTGCATCCAGTGTAACTTCTGTTCTTATGTTTGCCCGCATGCAGCGATCCGTCCGGTTGCCATGACCGAGGATGAGGCTGCCAAGATCCAGGGAAGCGTACTTCCGCTGACCGGTATGCCGCAGTATAAGTTTACGATTGCCATCTCCGCTCTGGACTGCACCGGTTGCGGTTCCTGCGCGAATGTATGTCCGGGCAAGAAGGGCGAGAAGGCTCTTACCATGGACAAGCTGGCAAATCATCTGGACGAGCAGCCTGATTTCGATTATACTGTGACTCTGCCGATTAAGGAAGATGTTGTTGCGAAGTTTAAAGAAGCTACCGTTAAGGGCTCTCAGTTCAAACAGCCGCTGCTTGAGTTCTCAGGCGCATGCGCAGGCTGCGGTGAGACTCCTTATGCAAAACTGATCACCCAGCTCTTTGGTGACAGAATGTACATTGCAAACGCTACCGGATGCTCTTCGATCTGGGGCAACTCTTCACCGTCTACACCATACACTGTAAACGCTAAGGGTCAGGGTCCGGCATGGGATAATTCCCTGTTCGAGGACAACGCTGAGTTCGGTTTCGGTATGTTACTGGCTCAGAACGCAATCCGTGATGAGTTGAAGGAGAAGGTTGAGACTGTTGCTGCCAATGAGAACGCTTCCGAGGAAGTCAAGGCAGCCTGCCAGGAATGGCTGGATACCTTCGGCGTAGGCGCTACCAACGGCGCAGCTACCGACAAGCTGGTAGCAGCTCTGGAAGGCATCGATTGCCCGACTTGCAAGTATATCGTTGCAAATAAGAACTATCTGGCTAAGAAGTCGCAGTGGGTATTTGGCGGCGACGGATGGGCTTATGATATCGGTTATGGCGGACTTGACCATGTACTGGCATCCAAGAAGGATATCAACATCATGGTATTCGATACCGAGGTTTATTCCAACACTGGCGGTCAGTCTTCCAAGGCTACCAAGACCGGTGCGGTCGCTCAGTTCGCTGCAGGCGGTAAGGAAGTTAAGAAGAAAGACCTTGCAAGCATGGCAATGTCCTATGGTTATGTATATGTAGCACAGATCTCTATGGGCGCTGACTACAACCAGACTGTAAAGGCACTGGCTGAGGCTGAGGCTTATCCGGGACCGTCTCTGATTCTGGCATATGCTCCTTGTATCAACCATGGTATCAAGAAGGGCATGAGCAAGGCTCAGACCGAGGAGAAACTGGCAGTTGAGACCGGTTATTGGAACAACTTCCGCTTCAATCCGGCTGCAGAGAAGAAGTTCACTCTGGACAGCAAGGCTCCGAATTACGAGACCTATCAGGATTTCCTGAAGGGCGAGGTACGTTATGCATCTCTGGCTATGAAGAATCCGGAGAGAGCAAAAGTCCTGTTCGCTCGCAACGAGGCTGAGGCGAAGGAGAGATATGAATATCTGTCCAAGCTGGTTGCTCTGTATGGCGACAAGTAATTGACAATGATATAAGATGAGAAAACTCCCCCGCTGTTATCGGGTAACCGGTTGACAGTGGGGGAGTTTTTTCGATCAATTCAGAATATGGAAGGAAAGTAATTCAATAGTAAGATAGGATTTTTAAGCAGCCAGAGCGCCCAGCAGTCCATAAGAAATGATGGACATGATCACCGTAGCCATGATGATGCCAAGGATGCAGGCCGCAAAAGCCTTGCGAAAGCTCATGTGGAGCAGAGAAGCAACCATCGATCCGGTCCAGGCTCCGGTGCCGGGGAGCGGGATGCCGACGAAAAGTACAAGCCCCCAGAAACCGTAGGTCTCAATCTGGCCTTTATTTTTGTCAGCCTTATTGCGCAGCCACAGGGCGATGCGGCCGAGAACCGGCAGTCCTTCCATCCAGATCAGAATCCTTTCGATCAGTAAAAGGATAAAGGGGATCGGAAGAATATTCCCGACGATACAGAGCGGGATTGCGGTGAGGATTGGCACGTTCAGAAGCGCCGGGGACGCAGCAAGCAGGCCGCCTCTCAGCTCCAGTACCGGAATCATGGAAATGATAAAGATAATTGCCTCATGGGAAATCTTTCCGCCGAGAAGGGCGGTTATTTGCTGAACAAAAGTCGTTGTCATAGTTGTCCTCTCAGAAAATATTCGGTCATGAGACCGGAAATACTCATGGTAACGGTTGAAACAGCAAGAATCTTTGATGGCAATTCTCAGCTGTCTGAACTGTACCATTATATTAGATTTGCGGATAAATTACAATCTGTTCAGTATAAGAAAATTGTGATATTATTATGAATATTGGGTAAGTGATTGAGGAAAGCAAAGTATGAAAGTAGATACAGCAAAAGCCAAAAAAAAATGGGGACGCTATACCAGACTGATCTTCGGGCGAACCGGATTTGTGATGATCTTTGTCATTTTTCAGATCCTCGCTTTGATGGCTATGTTCCGCTGGCTCAGTGATCAGCTGGTTTATATTTACGGTGGTTTTACGATTTTAAGTATGGCTGTCGTGATTTATATTATCAATCGAAGGCAGAATCCGGCTTATCAGCTTGCCTGGGTGATCCCGGTGCTGGTATTTCCGGTGTTTGGGGCGATGTTTTATATCTTCTGGCAGGTGCAGGTTGGCGCGAAACGCATCGGGATGCGTCTGGAAACGATGATCCGCATGACTGGCGGTTATCTGCACCAGGATGAAGAGGTGATGGAAAAGCTGGATAAAGAGAATCATCGGGAATCACAGCTGGCACGATATATGACACGCTACGGAGGATACCCCATTTATGATGGTTCAGGAGCGGAATATTTCCCGTTGGGAGATGCGATGTTCCCGCGTCTCAAAGAAGAACTGAAAGCCGCGGAGAAATATATTTTTATGGAATATTTCATTATCGGCCGCGGAAGAATGTGGAGAGAGATTCTGGAAATCCTGTGTGAGAAAGTGAAGGAAGGTGTTGAAGTCCGCGTGATGTATGACGGGATGTGTTCTCTGTCCCTGCTCCCCTATGGATATCCGAAACAGCTGGAGATGCTTGGTATCCGCTGTAAGATGTTCTCTCCGGTGCGGCCGGCGCTTTCGACCTATCAGAATAACCGGGATCATCGCAAGATAACGATCATTGACGGTAATACTGCTTTTACCGGCGGCATCAATCTGGCGGATGAGTATATTAATGAAGAAGAACGGTTCGGGCACTGGAAGGATACCGGTATCCTGATCCGCGGACGTGCCGTCAACAGTTTCCTGATGATGTTTTTGCAGATGTGGAATATCTCGGAAAATAAGCCGGACAATTTTGAAAAATACTGGAAAGACAAGAGGAATCCTTCGTTTCCTTTATCTGAAAAAATTCATTCCGGCGGTTATATGATGCCATATGGCGACAGTCCGCTGGATGATGAGACGGTTGGAAAATATATCTATCTGGACATTCTCAATCAGGCAGAAGACTATGTCTGTATCATGACGCCATATCTGATCCTTGACAGCGACATGATTACTGCGCTTACCTTTGCGGCCAAGCGTGGTGTGGATGTCATTATCATCATGCCGCATATTCCGGACAAAAAATATGCTTATATCCTCGCGCGTTCTTATTACGCAGAGCTGATCCACTCGGGCGTCCGGATCTATGAATATACGCCCGGATTCATCCATGCCAAGGTATTCTTAAGCGACGGACTGCGTGCGGCAGTCGGTTCGGTCAATATGGATTTCCGCAGTATGTACCTGCACTTTGAATGTGGTGTTTATCTGTATCAGAATGCAGTATTGAATGATATCTATCAGGATTTTAAAGATACTCTGGAGAAATGTCAGTTGATTACGATTGAAGAATGCCAGAAATATCCGGTGATATTGCAGCTGGCGGGAAGTGTGCTGCGTTTGTTCGCACCGCTGATGTAGAGACTGCAGGCTATAGTTGAGTTCAAAACGGTGCAGTTTGTCAAAAACAGGTTAAGAATAAAAGAGGAGGAAGATGAATTATGAGAGAATCGATTCATAAATATTTTCAGGTAGGGACGATCCGCTGGATGTCCTTTCCGGGTAGAAGTGTTGTCGATCAGGTGAGAAGAATCGCAATTGACGATTATTTTGATGCGATTGAGCTGACAGCATGTACGGATGAGGCGGAGAGAGCAGAAGTGAAAAGGATTCTTGAACAGTCCCATCTGAAGGTGTGCTTCGGCGCGCAGCCGATGCTGCTAGGCGCCGGACTGAATCCCAACGATATTCAGGAAGAGGGCAGAAAAAAGGCAGAGGAGACGCTGATGGCGGCGATAGATGAAGCAGAGTATCTGGGCGCACAGGGGATTGCTTTTCTTGCGGGCAAGTGGGTTCCGGAGACAAAGGATGAAGCATATGCGCAGTTATTAAAGACCACACGCGGTTTGTGTGACTATGCGAAGACCAAAAACATGAATGTAGAACTTGAGGTGTTTGATTTTGATATGGATAAGGCCGCGCTGATCGGACCGGCTCCGTATGCGGCACGGTTCGCGGCGGATATGCGAACCACGCACAATAATTTTGGTCTGCTGGTTGATCTGTCGCATTTTCCGACTACCTACGAGACATCCCGCTTCGTGATTCAGACTCTGCGTCCCTATATCACGCATCTTCATTTTGGCAATGCCGTTGTGAGAAAGGGCTGTCCGATGTATGGAGACAAACATCCACGACTGGGATATCCCAACAGCGCGAATGATATCGAGCAGTTAACCGATTATCTGAATGTTTTAAAGCAGGAAGGCTTCTTCAACGCCATGGATCCTCTGGTTTTGTCGATGGAAGTAACTCTGGCTCCGGGTGAGGACGATGAGCTGATCCTGGCAAATACCAAGCGGTGCCTGAACCGCGCGTGGGCGATGGTTGAGGATTAAAATTTGTGCCGCTAACCGAAGGCGGCGGAATGGAGATTGATATGAAGATAGTCGTATTGGATGGATACACAGAGAATCCCGGCGATATCAGCTGGGCTCCGCTGGAGGCGTTGGGGGATGTGACGGTATATGACAGAACCGCATACGAGGAAAGTCCTTTGATTGCTGAGAGAATTGGCGACGCAGAGATTGCAGTGACCAATAAAACTCCGATCAGCAGACAGACCATTGACCGATGCCCGAACCTGAAGGGGATCGCAGTGCTGGCGACCGGCTATAATGTAATCGATTATGACTATGCAGGTGAGAAAGGCATCCCGGTTATGAATGTGCCGGTGTACGGAACCGATAATGTCAGTCAGTATGCAATTGCGCTTCTGCTCGAAGCGTGTTCCCGCGTCGGACATCACGATGCGTCTGTGCATGCCGGTGACTGGGCCGGAAATACCGACTGGTGTTACTGGCATTATCCGCTGATAGAAGTGTCCGGTAAGACGGCCGGCATCATCGGTCTGGGACGCATCGGCATGAACACTGCGAAAATTCTCAAAGCGATGAATGTCAATGTAATCGCTTACAGCCGTTCCCGCAGCGAGGCTGGAGAAGCTGTCGCGAAATATGTAGAATTGGACGAACTGCTGGCAAAATCTGATTTTATCTTCCTTCACTGTCCGTTGTTCCCGGATACGAAGGGAATGATCAATAAGGACAATATAGCAAAGATGAAGGACGGCGTGATTATTATCAATAACAGCCGCGGTCCGCTGGTCGTGGAAGAGGATCTGTTTGAAGCACTGGAAAGCGGAAAAGTAGCAGCAGCTGCACTCGATGTGGTATCCACCGAGCCGATCCGTCCGGATAACATATTGCTGAAGGCGAAAAACTGTATCATCACCCCGCACATTTCCTGGGCGACCAGAGAGGCGCGGGAGAGGATCATGAACACGACGGCGGAGAATATCCGTTCGGTGATCGAGGGGAAGCCGGTTCATGTGGTGAATGATAAGGCATAAATGTTAAAAGACAATAAGAAGAACATCATTTCTAAGGTTGACAATCCTTAACGATAATGATAGTATTAACATCAGAAGTTGAAGTAGAGGCTGCGTGAAGCATGAGTAATCCGCCGGATGTTCCAGAGACAGAGGAAGACGGATGAAAGGGTGGACGCCGAAGGCGGGGAGAATCTGGATCTCGTTGCCTGGGCGCAGGGTGAAGAACCCGGCGACAGTCATCACTGTACGTAAGATACAGGATGGAGAGCTACTCTGGCAAGAAGATTGCACAAAGGGCTGATATTTCAATTCGGCCCTTTTTTTATGCACAGGGCCAGGTAAGGAATTTTGTGGCTAATATTTATCAAATCTAAAAGGAGGACTTATGTTATGGCTATTTTTAAAGGTGCCGGTGTTGCGCTGGTGACTCCGTTTCATGAAGATGGAAGCGTTAATTATGATAAGTTAAAAGAATTGCTGGAGGAGCAGATTGCCGGTGGCACAGATGCGATTGTTATCTGTGGAACGACCGGTGAGTCGGCGACGATGAGCCATGAGGAGCATCTGGACGTGATCCGTTATACCTGTGAGGTTGTTAATAAGCGGATTCCGGTAATCGCGGGCACGGGATCGAACAGCACTGCGGAAGCAATTCATCTGTCAGTCGGAGCGGAGAAAGTGGGAGCAGACGGACTTCTGCTCGTGACTCCGTATTATAATAAAGCGACACAGAATGGTCTGATCCGGCATTATACGGAGATTGCAAATAAGGTATCCCTGCCGATCATCCTGTACCATGTGCCGAGCCGTACCGGAGTGACGATGGCTCCGGAGACGATTGTGACCCTTTGCAAAAATGTGCCGAACATCGTCGGCATCAAAGAGGCGAGTGGAAACTTTTCCGCAATTGCGAAAATGATGAATCTTGCCGATGGCTGTGTGGATCTGTATTCCGGCAATGACGATCAAATCGTGCCGCTCTTATCATTGGGCGGTATCGGTGTGATCTCGGTATTATCCAACGTGGCGCCCCGTCAGACCCATGATATCTGCGAGAGTTTCCTGAACGGTGACGCTGCAAAGAGTGCGAAGATGCAGCTGGAGGCGATTCCGCTGATTAACGCACTATTCAGCGAGGTAAACCCGATTCCGGTCAAGGCCGCGATGAATATGATGGGCAAAGAGGTCGGCCCTCTTCGTCTCCCGCTGACAGAAATGGAGGAGAAGAATCAGGAAAAACTGAGGGCTGCGATGCAGAGCTACGGGATCCTGTAGCGATGTCAAGATAGGAGGAAGAATCATGACCAGAATCATCATGCATGGCTGCAATGGCAAAATGGGCCGCGTAATCACAGGACTGACGGAATCTATGACGGATCTGGAGATTGTTGCCGGTGTGGATATCGAGGATCTCGGTATTCATTCTTATCCGGTATTTACGAGTCTGGAAGCCTGTGATGTGGAGGCGGATGTGATCGTGGATTTTGCATCAGCGAAGGCCGTGGATCATCTGCTGGATTATTGTGCGGCAAAGAAGATGCCGCTGGTGCTCTGCACGACCGGGCTTTCTGAAGACCAGATCAGGAAGGCAGAAGAGGCATCTGGGAAAACCGCAATTCTGCGATCCTACAATATGTCTCTGGGAATCAATATGCTGTTAAAGCTTCTGCAGGATGCGGCAAGGATACTGGCGGGCGCCGGTTTTGACGTAGAGATCGTGGAGAAGCATCACAATCAGAAAGTGGACGCTCCGAGTGGAACGGCGATCGCGCTGGCAGATTCGATCAATGAAGCTATGCAGGGACAGTATCATTATCGCTATGATCGATCTTCGGTCCGCGAGAAACGTGATGCGAAGGAGATCGGATTCTCTTCGGTACGGGGCGGTACTATCGTTGGCGAACATGATGTGATCTTTGCCGGGCCGGATGAGGTAGTCACATTTTCCCATACTGCATATTCGAAGGCAGTTTTTGGCAAGGGAGCGCTCGAAGCCGCGAAGTTCCTGGCCGGCAAGACATCCGGACTTTATAATATGGCAGATGTGATCGCGGCGACGTCCTGACCGGTTTATTGCCATCATTTTCCTTTTTTGGAAAAATCGGTAAAATGTAAATTCTCCCTGTGCGAATCGATCTGAATAATCACGCTCTTTTGCCGCATACTAAGAGCGGAAATAAAATCAGACTGCGATAAGCGAAAGGAGAACATGTTATGAAAAAAGCAAAAGTACTGATGCTTATGCTGATGACAGTGACCGCTGTGCTGGCGCTGACGGCCTGCAGCAACCGGAAATCATCCGGCGGTTCCGATGCTTCCACTTCTGGCGCGATAGAAAGTACGACAGGCGGAACATCCGGCAGCGATTCGAACAGCACTGCAGGCGGGACATCCGAAAGTGACGGCTCCGGCATCACGGGAGGCACAGACTCCGGTACTGGTATGAATGGCGGCGGCACAAACGGCAGCAGTTCCGGCAGCGGCAATACCGGGGGAAATGACACAGGTGCCGAGAGCGGAGGTGTGATCGACGGACTGATCGACGACGCAGAAACAGCGGTTGATGATCTGACGGATGAGACGACAGCAGCTAACTAAAAGAGAACGTTTCGAAAACAGGATATTTTCGAAAACAAAAAATAACCATTAGTGAAGAACGGACTCAAAAGGGTCCGTTTTTCTGTGATACAGTATAGGGATGAAACTGCCGATAGCGGATCCTGCAACTAATCCAATTGATTCCGAGGAGGGATCGATTGACAGAACCGCGGATATCATGAGATAATGATGATGGCAGATCCGGTATGCTCGCTGTCAGAATAAAGGTGAAGGCGGATATATTGCTCGATCCGTGTTTATCATGGATTGATTAAGAATTAAGACCGGCAACCGATTATTGGTTTTCAAAAACAGGAACTATAAAAAATTATGATGCAGGAGGAACATATGGAGAAACAACACAAAAATACCGCGTGGGTGCCGCATGAGGAGATCGCGCCGGAAGCCGCTGGCAAAGGGTGCGTACGCAGAATTATGGCTTACAGTGAAGATGCCATGTGTGTGGAAAATACCTTTGAAACGGGAGGCGTCGGAGCGATGCACAGCCATCCGCATACACAGATTACCTATATCGTTTCCGGCCGGTTCCGCTTTACGATCGGAGAGGAGACCCGCGAGGTGGGACCGGGCGATACCCTGTTAAAGAAAAATGGCGTAGAACATGGCTGTGTTTGTCTGGAAGCCGGCGTTATGATCGATTTTTTCACACCGATGAGAGAGGATTTTGTATCGCAGGAGTAGTCAGGATAGGGAAATAATTTTCGATCCTGTAACGGGAGAAAGAGGAACAGACAGTGGATCATGAATGTAAGAAATATTTATCTGCAATTGATGAAAAGGAAGACAAATTGTGTAAACTGAGCGACTATATCTGGGATAATCCGGAGACGGCGTTTACTGAGTTCCTTTCAGAGAAGGCGCAGATCGACTTTTTCCTTTCCGAAGGCTTTACGGTTACGGAAAAAGCTTATGGAGTAGAAACGGCATTTTATGCCGAATATGGCAAGGGAAATCCAAAGATCGGATTGCTGGGAGAGTACGATGCGCTGTCAGGTCTTGACCAGATATCCGGAGTCATAGAGAAACAATCAGAAAATCCGGGCGCCTGCGGCCATGGCTGCGGCCATAACCTGCTCGGCGTAGGCGCGGCAGCTGCTGCGGTTGCGGTGAAACGATATCTGGAAGAGGGACACCCCGGAACGATCATTTATTATGGTTGTCCCGGAGAAGAAGGCGGATCCGGAAAGGCTTTTATGGCACGAAACGGCGCGTTTCGGGATCTGGATTGTGCGCTGACCTGGCATCCGTCTACTTTCAATGAGGTTGTAAAAGACAGTACGCTGGCAAATTTCCAGCTTTTGTATGCATTTCATGGGACTGCTGCGCATGCGGCCGACTGTCCGGAGATGGGACGCAGTGCCCTGGATGCGCTGGAACTGATGAATGTCGGCTGTAATTTTCTGCGTGAGCACATGAGTGAAAAAGCGCGTGTCCATTACGCGATTACCGATACCGGCGGATATTCGCCAAATGTAGTGCAGGATCAGGCAAAAGCGATTTATCTGGTGCGGGCGCCAAAGCTTGGAGAGGCTCACGATCTGCTGGAACGCGTCCATAAGATTGCTCAGGGCGCGGCTCTGATGACAGAGACGGAAGTAAGTTATGAACTGATCAAATCCTGCGCGAATGTCGTGTCAAACCGTGTGCTGGAAGGGGTGCTCTATGACGCGATGTGTGAGGTCGGCGTTCCGGCATATACCGAGGAAGAATACGCAAAGTCGGAGGCATACAGCGCAACGGCGCCGGCCGGTGCGGGACAGGATTACAGTAACCGTATCGAGGATCATCTGCTTCCGGAGAATGTGCGTTTCCTGAAAGATCACGCACAGGCCAGGCATTATGATTTCATTGTGCCATATGAGAAGGTACATCTGGTAAATGTTGAGGGTGGTTCGTCGGATGTCGGTGACGTCAGCTGGCAGTGCCCGACCGCCTGGATTCATACGGCGACCTGGGCGCCAAAGACGCCGGGACATTCGTGGCAGGTCGTTTCCCAGGGGAAATCCTCGGTTGCACACAAGGGAATGCTCTATGCGGGAAAGAGCATGGGCCTTGCGGCAATCATACTCATGGAGGACCCCGGACTTCTGGCAGCGGCAAAAACAGAGTTTGCCGAGACCATGGAAGGCCAGACCTACATCCCGATTCCGGACGCTATCGAGCCAAAGGCAATGAACCGCATATAAACCGGATATTTCGCAAATTACCGGATCATGAATAAAAATATGGAAAAATGTGGCTGAAAGATACAAATATCTGATTGACAAAATAGCACCATCCGGGTATAATATCATAGGTTGTGATCTGGATGAAGACCAGTTACTCGGTAACAGATTATTGCTGAATCTCCCGATGAGACTTCTTTGTAGAGAGTGATGTCGGTTATCCAGGATATATATCAAGAGTTTAAGGAGGTGTTAACCATGTCTATCTGTCCAAAGAATAAGTCGTCAGCCGCGAGAAGAGACAAGCGCAGAGCGAACTGGAAAATGAAATCCATGAATCTGGTCAAATGCAGCAAGTGCGGTGCTCTGATGATGCCTCATCGTGTGTGCAAGGCATGTGGCTCTTACAACAAGAGAGAGATTGTTTCCGTGGAAGATTAATCATGTATTGTTTAGAAGGTAAGTGAGATAACGGTTCCGGAGTTTTGCGGAGCCGTTATTTTTTTCATGCATACCGTCTCCTGCTTGATTTATGAAAATAACACACGGATTTTATGGAGGATTTGAGATGATGTCAAAGAATATTTTACTTGTTATTGATATGCAGAACGATTTTATTGATGGGAGTCTCGGTACGAGCGAGGCCTGCCAGATTGTTCCCAGAGTAGTAGAAACCATCCGGGAAGCGGTAACAAACGGTGATACAATTATCTATACCAGAGACACCCATGGATCCGATTATTCGCAGACGCAGGAGGGCAGACGGCTGCCGGTCATGCATTGTATCCGCGATACGCAGGGCTGGCAGATCAGGGATGAAGTCTTTGCGGCATCCCAGGGCAGCGCGCATGTTGTTGATAAGCCGTCCTTTGGCTATACCGGATGGGAACAGGTCCTGCAGGGGGCACCCGATGTCATTACCATGATCGGGCTTTGTACGGATATCTGCGTCGCATC
The DNA here is from genome assembly GCA_020860565.1 of Clostridiales bacterium. GTDB lineage: Bacteria > Bacillota > Clostridia > Lachnospirales > Lachnospiraceae > Brotaphodocola. The sequence goes on along the minus strand of JAJBUA010000050.1, from coordinate 43,201 downwards.
CAATGCCCTGATTCTGAAAGCGCTGTATCCGGAAACACAGATTATCGTGGACGCGTCCTGCTGTGCAGGAACAACGCCGGATAATCATCGGGCAGCGCTTCAGACCATGAAATCTTGCCAGGTAGAGATTCGATGAAATGAAAAAGGAGTGAAGGTCATATAATCAAGATCTCGTCCTGAATGGGTCCGTAAATGCGAATCTGTCTGTCCGGTGTGATATGTACGTCATATTCGAGACGGACTCCGTATCCTTTTGTGTAGAGACCGGGTTCGATAGAAAACATGGTGCCGGGGAGCAGACTGCGGTCATCATGACTCTCATAATCATCCAGATTAGCCCCGATGCCATGACAGGAATGACCGATGTTGTGGCCGGTACGGTGCATGATACAGGATTCCATGCCGGCGTCTCTGAAAAAGGATCGTGTCAGAGCATCGACGTCACAGCCGCGAAGCGGCAGTTCCCTGTCCAGACAGTCTTTGATGTAGGAAAGAGCTTTTGCGCGGGCATGATGTACGAGGTCAAAGATACGCTGATATTCGGGGTCAATTTCGGGTCCTATGTTCATACACCATGAGATGTCATAATAGATGGAGGTTTCTGTTGGGAGCCGTCCCGCGATATCAATGATCAGACGGCTGCCTTCGCGTATGGGCAAAGAACCGTTTTCCTGCGGTTCATATCCGGGATCGCAGCCGTGTTCATCGATGCCAAAGAAAGGCGGGGAGTCCATATAGATCGGTTCCCTGCTGATGATCTGCTTCATCTGCTGCAGGAGCATCCATTCATCAATCGCCTTGCCTTCATTCAGGCTGGCGCGGATCCATGCGAACGTCTGCTCCAGAATCCGATGGATGATGACTCCCGCCTGCTCATGCGACTGAATCTGTTCGTCGGTCAGGACTGCGCCAAAATGCTGAAGCAAATCGGCAGAAGACACAGGGATAACTCCCAGTGATCGCAGGTATTCGATCAGCCCTGCATCCATGGAACTGACGACAGGAACATTGCCTTCGGGAGAGTACTGGCAGGCAATACGGCTTCCGGGAGTCAGAAACCCGGACAGGACGCGGGTCATTTCATCCCGTCCGTGATAAAGGACTTTACATCCGGTCAGATGATCCAGAAGAAGGGGTTCGATCGCTGAGAGAATCCTGACAGGAGTGCCCTGCGCCGGTATATAATAAAAAAGGCGGCGCGAGCATGTGCGTTCCGTGAGCTGCAGAAAATCCCGGGAAATAAAATCATGGCCATGAAAATCAGAAAACAGCCAGCCATCCAGTTTGTAAAGGTTAAGCAGATCTTGAATCTTATCAATATTCATGAATATACCTCATGGTAAAATTTTGGTTACAGTTGTTTTTGTCATAAAACTTTCTGTCATCTGAAAACGTTTTTATTCAACAATTCGTCTGTAAGCGGTAACGACAGGAAGATACAGAAGCATGACGCCGATTACAGTAAAGACTGCATTGATGATCGTAGCGGGAATCGAGGATATCTCGGCGATAATGGCGGCTCCCATGTTGCTTCCCAGAAGTACCAGTTCAGCCACAGACCATATAAAATCAACAATAATGCTTGTGATACCATAGAGAACGGCGCAGATTACCGCGTATTTGTATTCCTTTTTCATATTGCCTGCTGCTTTTCTTTTCAGAAACCAGAATACGATTCCTACGAGCATGCATTTGATGATGGTACTGACAAATACATTGGGAATCGACTGGATATAGCCGTTTAACAGGTCAAAGATAACCAGACCTAACACTCCTGCGATACAGGAACGCCTTGCCCCCAGACATACAATGGCCAGCATGACAAAGATGTGTCCGAAATGGAGAAAGGGAGTTCCAACGGCGGCTGGAAGGGGAATACGGAAAGACTGAATCCCCAGAAAGATCACAGCGGCAAAAAAGGCGGTTGCTACGATCGATTTGATGTTAGTTGATTTTGTTGTATCACTCATAATGTCACCTCATATGGATAAGATGTGATTATTATAGCAACGGAATGGACGGATTGACAGAGCCAGTTTTTTGATTATTATCAATGCCAGTTTGCCTTTCTCTGAAATTTGGTATTGATTCCTTTGGCAGAAATGAGTAAACTAGGAACATACGTGATTCATGGTATAAGGAGGCACTGTGATGAAAATTTCATTATTCGAGATATGTGCAGTCGATGGAAGAGAACGGGATTATACCTGTGAGATCGAGATGAAAGCCTTTTCGTCGCCCGATGGCGACTATGATTTGATACAAAAGGAACCGGTAACGCTGCATATCGTCAATACCGGTGACCAGAAGCTGGAGATCACCGGCAGGCTGCGTCTGTCGCTTTCAGTTCCCTGTAGCCGATGCCTGGAGCCGGTCGAGGTTCCGTTTGATCTGGATATCGAACAGGAAACAGATTGTCAGATGACGGAAGAACAGCGCCGGGAAAACCTTGAGGAGCAGCCTTTTATCGATGGCTATGATCTGGATATCGATTCATTCGTCTGTAACGAATTGCTGCTGAATCTGCCGATGAAGGTTCTGTGCAGGGAAGATTGCAAAGGATTATGCAGTAAATGTGGTGCGAATCTGAATCTGCATCCCTGTACCTGCGACAGAACCTCGCTGGATCCGCGGATGGCGGCGATCCAGGATATTTTTAAGCAGTTTAATCAGGAAAATTAATCCGGTGGTTCAAAGACTGGTGGGTATGCAGGTCCACGGAACCCTTACAAAATAAAACAGGAAATGATCTTGTAAATAACTACTGGATGTAGTAAAATATTAACATATTAATGCGCGAAAGTCGGCAGAAAGGCTGCGTAATATCATGGGAATTATGTAGTTTTGGGGGATTCCGGCAGCGCAGAAAGGAAGGTACTTATATTATGCAAACCTGGATTAACACGATCGTCAATATGATTACATCGGCAGGAGGAAAAATTATTCTTGCACTCATTGTTTTCTTTATTGGCGATATCATTATCAAGGGTTTTGTCAATGCTCTGCAGAGAAATGCAGCGTTCGCAAAGGTCGAGGATACGGTAAGAACTTTTTCAGTCAGTCTGATCAAGGGCCTGCTCTATGTGATCCTTGTTGTTGCTGTGATCGGGATTCTGGGCGTGCCGATGGCTTCTGTGATCACAGTACTGGCATCCGCCGGCGTTGCGGTCGGTCTGGCGTTACAGGGAGCACTGTCAAATCTGGCCGGCGGAATTATGCTGATGATCTTTAAACCATTCCGGGTCGGTGATTTTGTTGAGGCTTCCGGAGCGACAGGTGTTGTTCAGGAAATTACACTTTTCTATACGACATTTCTTACGCTGGATAATCGAAAAATTACCGTTCCCAATGGTAATCTGATGAACGCAAATATTGTGGATTATTCATCTGAGGAACTCCGTCGGGTAGATCAGACTTATACCTGTGCCAAGAGCGAGAATCCGGCTAAGATCCAGGAACTGCTGATGGCTGTGATCAAAAAGCAGGAGAAGGGTTTAGATACTCCGGAAGCTTTTGCGCGCTTAAGCGGAGGAGATAATGAATCCATGGAGTTTACCGTTCGTGTATGGTGTAAAAATGAGGATTACTGGGATCTGTACTTTGACCTGACTCAGAGTATCGTAGAAGCCTTTGCGGCAAACGGTGTTCAGCAGCCGGCAAAGAGACTTACCATCGATAAATAAAGACTGGAATCAAAGATCATAAGGGTTTTGGGGATGCGTTCTTTCGTCTCCAGAGCCCTTAGAGTCCTTATTGAAGAAAAAATATACAAAAGGCTTTGACAATAAGAAGATTATTTTATAGAATATCAGTAATTGATAATCAATGCCTGAAAGAGTATAAGAGCGGGCGACAAAACGGAAGATTCCGTGTTGTTGGCGCGCTTTTTTTACGCATTTTTTCAATTAATCGTGATAGAAGGCGGTAAAGATTTTATAATTTTATATAATAAGGGAAAAGAGGCGGACTATGAGTGGAAAGGATTATGATGTAATCATCATTGGCGCCGGAGTAACCGGTTGTGCCATTGCCAGGGAACTCTCGCGCTATGACTTAAAGATCTGTGTGCTGGAAAAGGATGAAGATGTTTGTTCCGGCACTTCAAAGGCAAACAGTGCGATCGTACATGCGGGGTTTGATGCTGATCGCGGTTCTCTGATGGCGAGATTTAACGTCGAAGGAAATCAGATGATGGAGGATCTCTCCCAAGAACTGGATTTCGAGTTTATAAGAAACGGCTCCATGGTCCTTTGTTTTGACGAGGCGGATAAAGAGAAGCTGCAGGCTCTCCTCAAACAGGGCGAAGAGAATGGGGTAAAAGGATTGTCCATAATCGGTGGAGATGAGGCACGCAGACGGGAACCAAATCTGACTGACGAGGTAGTAGCGGCGCTGGACGTCCCAAGCGGAGGGATTGTCTGTCCGTTTGGCCTGACCATTGCGCTGGCTGAGAATGCCTGTGATAATGGGGTGGAGTTTCGCTTCCTCTCTGCCGTCCGTGAGATCAGAAAACAGGAGAACGGCTACGAGGTGATTGCGGGAAATTCGAAAATAACCGCTTCCTGCATTGTCAATGCAGCAGGAGTTTACGCGGATGTGATTCATAATATGGTAAGCGAAGATCATTTTGAGATCATTCCCCGTAAGGGAGAGTATTGTCTGCTGGATAAGGAAGCTGGTAACCATGTCTCGCGAACAATTTTTCAGCTGCCTGGTAAGTACGGCAAGGGAGTGCTGGTGAGTCCGACTGTGCATGGCAATCTGCTGGTTGGTCCGACTGCTGTGGATATCGACGACAAGGAACGGACGGCCACGACCGCTCAGGGACTTGCAGAGGTCATGCGTGTTGCGTCTCTGAGCGTAAAGGATCTTCCGTTCCGCCAGGTAATCACCTCGTTTTGCGGGCTGCGTGCTCATCAGGCGGGACATGATTTTATTCTGGGAGAAGCCAGAGATGCGGAGGGCTTTTTTGACGCGGCAGCCATTGAGTCGCCGGGACTTTCCAGTGCGCCTGCGATCGGAAAGTATATTGCCGGACTGGTAGCCGACAAGGCAGGAGCTTCTCAAAAATCCGGCTGGAACGGCACCCGCAAAGGTATCATTCGTCCGTCGGCCCTCTCTCAGGAGAAACGCGCGGAATTGATTCGCAAAAATCCTGCCTATGGCACGATCATTTGTCGCTGCGAGGGCATCAGTGAAGGCGAGATCCGGGATGCGGTCACGCGTACGCTGGGAGCGAGATCTCTCGATGGGATCAAGCGTCGGGTACGTCAGGGTATGGGACGCTGCCAGGGAGGTTTCTGTACGCCGCGGACAATGGAAATTCTGGCGGCGGAAACCGGTCTCAGAATGGAAGAGATCTGTAAAAACATTCCGGGTTCTGAGATCTTAAGAGGAGCGGAACAGCAGGAGGTGAATTCTTATGACAGAGCATGAACTGATTATCATCGGCGGAGGCCCTGCCGGTCTGGCTGCGGCGATTTCCGCCAGAAAGGCCGGACTGGAGGATATCCTGATCCTTGAGAGGGATAACGGCCTGGGAGGCATTCTGAATCAGTGCATCCATAATGGTTTTGGACTGCATACATTTAAGGAAGAACTGACAGGACCGGAATATGCCTCCCGGTATATCGAACAGGTTCAGAATCTCGCGATTCCTTATAAATGTAATACGATGGTCATTTCTATCAGTGATAAGAAAGAAATCACTTTTATTAACCGGGAAGATGGTCTTTGCGTTGTGCGTGCGAAGGCGGTGATTCTGGCGATGGGGTGCAGGGAGCGTCCGAGAGGAGCGCTCAATATCCCGGGATACCGGCCGGCCGGTATCTTTTCAGCGGGTACCGCACAGAGGCTTATGAATATCGAGGGCTATTGTGTGGGCAGGGAAGTGGTGATTCTTGGCTCCGGTGATATCGGTCTGATCATGGCAAGGCGTCTGACCCTGGAGGGCGCCCGCGTCAAGGTTGTGGCGGAACTGATGCCTTATTCCGGCGGACTGAAACGGAATATTGTCCAGTGTCTGGATGATTATGGGATTCCGTTAAAGCTGAGTCATACTGTGGTTGAGGTACATGGAAAAGAACGTGTAACAGGCATTACGATCGCGGAGGTTGACGCGAACCGTCAGCCGATCCCGGGTACGGAAGAGTATTACAGCTGCGACACCCTCCTGTTGTCCGTCGGCCTTCTGCCGGAAAATGAGCTGACAAAAACGGCGGGAGCCAAAATCAGCCGCATCACCAATGGGCCGGTTGTGAATGATATGCTGGAAACGAGTATCGATGGGATATTTGCCTGCGGGAATGTTCTGCATGTCCACGATCTCGTGGATTACGTATCGGAGGAGGCTTCCCTTGCAGGAAAAAATGCCGCCCATTATGTGCAGGGAGGCAGCAACAAAGGAGATGGCCAATATGTGGAGATGGAAGCGGCGGGAGGTGTCCGATACACGGTGCCGCAGTCTCTGGATATTGACAATATGAATGATCAGGTAACGGTTCGCTTCCGTGTGGCAGATGTTTATAAAGATCATTACATCAGTGTCTACTACAATGATACACGGATCGCGCACACAAAGAAAAGGATTCTGGCACCGGGCGAGATGGAGCAGATTGTCATTAAAAAGGATAGTTTGAAAGAATATCCAGATCTGAAAAAAATCGTGATCTGTACGGAGGTGGACTGAGGTGAAAACGAGGGAATTGACCTGTATCGGCTGTCCTTTGGGCTGTTCCTTGAGGGTGATGATCACAGATAATGAGATCAGTGTAACAGGAAACAGCTGCAGACGGGGGGAGGAATATGCAAAGAAGGAGGTGACAAGTCCGACCCGTGTCGTGACTTCCACTATTGAGGTAAGCGGCGGCACACTCCGAAGAGTCTCAGTCAAAACGGAGAGCGATATCCCAAAGGATAAAATATTTGACTGTATGAAAGAGATCCATCAGACAAAGGTGCAGGCGCCTGTCTCCATCGGTGATATTCTGATCCGGGACTGTGCAGGCACCGGAGTGCCGGTGATTGCAACAAAAAATATAGGAGTATGTAATGAAGGCGATTGAGATATTGGAAGACTCTCCGGTAATTGCGGCTGTTAAAGATGAAGAAGGGCTGAAGCGGTCTTTTGAGTCGGAATGCGGCATCATCTTCATCCTTTACGGAAACATCTGTAATATCACTCAGATTGTCAGGCAGGTAAAAGAACAGAATAAAATCGCCATTGTCCATGCAGACCTTGTGCTTGGTTTTGCTCCCAAGGAGGTCTCGATTGACTTTATTCATCAGAATACAGGAGCAGACGGCATCATCAGCACAAAACCACAGCTGGTTAAGCGGGCGTCGGAGCTTGGCATGCTGGGGATTCTCCGGGCATTTATGATTGATTCCATGGCGATGGGGACAACAAAGAAACAGATCAGCGCATATCGACCGGATATGCTGGAAATTCTGCCTGGCGTGATTCCGACCGTGATTGCGCAGATTCGTGAATGTACCGATATTCCGATCATCGCGAGCGGGCTGATCACCGATAAAAAAGAGATCATGCAGGCGTTTGACGCCGGAGCCGACGCGATCTCTACAACCAGACAGGATCTCTGGTTTGTATAAATTTACTTATTAATTGAATGAAACTTGGGTTAAATGCGCAGTTATGGCCAAATCTACCTTGCGCGATTGAAAAAAGAATGGTATAGTTGAGATACAATTGAGTTGAGGATTTTCTGAGTCGTCGAAAAGATTCAGAAGCATAACGGAAAAGACGCAAGAGATGAAGAGACGCGGCCGCGGAATGATGAAAACTCAGGTTTCATTGTAGGCATGTTTCGCTCGCGTTTTTATAGTGAACGACAAAAATAATTTGTCGTTTACTATAAATTTTATGTCAGATTACGACGATTCAGGATCAGATCCGATGAAAACGTTAATTGCCGGTTTCTGTCCGGTCACGGGCAGAACCGGAAAAGAAATGGAGGAAAAAAACATGAAGAAAAAAATGGTATTGGCACTGGCGGCAGTGATGCTTGTCACTTCTCTTGCCGGCTGCGGCGGCGGAAGCAGTTCCTCAGGTTCGGGCAGTTCCGGGAGCAGCTCGGGCGGATCATCGGAAGCTGCGGCATCAGCGGGAGAAAGCACTGAGGCGACCGGAGCAAAAGAGACTCTGATCATCGGTACTGACGCGGACATTAACAATCTGGATCTCCAGAAACAGCAGGACGCAGCGAACAACGTTATTCTGAAAAATACCCATCAGACACTGGTGTTTTTCAATAACGGCTCTGCCGGCGATGATCGTTTTGTCCCGGGACTTGCCACTGACTGGGAATTCAGTGATGACACTCATATCACGATGCATCTTCGCGATGACGTATATTTTAATGACGGAGAACAGACACCGATGACGGCGGAAGACGTCAAATTCACACTGGATATGGCAATGGAAAATGTCGTAGCTTCTGCACTTGCCGGATATGTTAGCTGTAATGTGGTGGATGATCATACAGTAGAAATCGAGATCGAAAGCTACAGCAACGAGTTTGTACAGTCGCTGGCATCCGTACCGCTGTCGATCCAGTCGAAGAAGGCTTATGATGACGGCGTGGAGGATCCCTACTATATCGGAACAGGCCCGTATAAATTTGACGAGTGGATTGACGGCGAGTATTGCCGTCTGGTAAAGGTTGAGGATTACTGGGGCAATGATCTTCCGGAGGATGATAATTTTGCTGCCGGCCCGGCGAAAATCATTGAGTTCCGTCCTTATATCGAGGCTTCTTCCCGTGTAATGGCGCTTCAGACCGGAGAGATTGATGTCTGCATCAACCCGCCGATCAACGAGCTGCAGTATCTGGAAGATGACGACAATATCGAAGTTTATGAACAGACCGGTACGAGATTGTTCTATTTCGCATTCAATGTAAGCAAGGATCCGTGGGACAATCAGACCTTAAGACAGGCAGTTGCCTGCGCGATCGACCGTGACGCGGTTCTTGAGGCGGCTGTTTACGGCAAGGGTACACTTCAGACAACGATTCTTAACCGTGGCCTCTGGGGCTTCTATGATGACATGGAAGGATTTGATTACGATCTGGACCGCGCAAAATCTCTGATGGCAGAGGCCGGTTATCCGGATGGCGGTATTTCCACAACTCTTTCCTACGCAAGCGGCACTCCTTACGAGCAGATCGCGACGGTTATTCAGGCAAATCTTGCTGATATCGGGATTGAAGTAACGCTGGAGCCGATGGAGACTGCGACTCTTAAGTCTGCCTGTGTAGATGGCACTCAGGAGCTGTTCCTGTGGAGATGGAATGAGGACTCCAAGGTTGACTTTGTATATCGTGATCTGTTCTATACCGGTTCCGGTTCCAACTATCATCATTATGCAGATTCGAAGGCAGATGAAATGATCGATATCGTTGCGACTGAGAAGGATCAGGATGTCCGTCTGCAGACCGCTCAGGAACTGCAGGAATACCTGGTGGATGCCTGCCCGCAGGTTCCGCTGTATATTGCGAACCTTGTAATTGCCTACAATAAGAATCTTCGTGGCCAGTACTTCTATGGAGGCGGCAACCATAACTGGAGTCACGCTTATATCGCAGAATAACGACAATAACGATCCGGTGATCATTCCTGCCAGGGAGGGGAGAGAGCGTTCTCCCTTCCCGGCAGTGTGGTTACGCAGAGGAGATACTGACAGTTAGAATGCCGTGGGAGAAGGGGAACAATAAGATTCTTTGGTATACTGCGGTGAAAAGGAGTGCTCAAGTATGATTAAATACATAGCTAAGCGCCTGGTGATGTTGATTCCGGTAATTCTGGTTACATCATTTCTGATTTACTGGGCAATGAGCCTTACGGGCGGAGATCCGGCTCTGATGATTGCCGGAGACAACGCAAAACCGGAACAGATTGAGCAGATCCGTGAGGAGCTGGGCCTGAATGATCCGTTTCTGGTGCAGTACTTAAACTATATGAAAGGGATGCTCACGGGCGATATGGGAAAATCCTATGTGACGAACAAGGATGTGTTTAAAACCTTTATGGAAAGACTTCCCAATACGCTGATGCTTGGAGGAGCGGCGGTCCTGATTGCGGTAATTGTTTCACTGCCGCTGGGAATTTATACTGCGATTCATCAGAACACATGGAAAGATACGGCAGGAATGATATTTGCCCTGTTCGGCACGTCAATGCCAAACTTCTGGCTGGGACTGATGCTGATTCTGATCTTTTCTCTTTACCTCGGACTACTTCCGACGGGAGGAAAAACGGGGCCGACCAGCATTATCCTGCCGGCTGTAACGGTAGGATTCGGACTGGCAGCACTGATTACCCGGACAACCCGTTCGTCCATGCTGGATGTACTTCGTCAGGATTATATGACGACAGCCAGGGCAAAAGGATGCTCAGAGAAGCAGGTGATTTTCAGACATGGCCTGAAAAACGCACTGATTCCGATCATTACAGCCATTGGCCTGCAGATGTCGCTGGTAATTACCGGTTCTGTTCTGGCGGAGACAGTATTCTCCTGGCCGGGAATTGGCCGTCTCGTATATGATTCCATTACGAAAAGAGATACACCGATGGTTACCGGTTCGATTATCATGTGTTCGATCCTGATGTGTATCATTAATCTGGTTGTTGATCTGATTTATGCGTTCTTTGATCCCCGTATTAAAGCACAGTACAGTAAGAAGGGGTGATGAGATGGATAGTTATTCTACGAAGCATGTAAAGAGCCGCACTCTTTTTCAGGAAACATGGAGACGACTGGTTAAAAATAAAGGCGCCATGATCGGTATGGGATTTCTCATTTTTCTGATCCTCGCAGCGCTTCTCAGTCCGTTTATTTTCAATTATGAGACTGACGTAATCGGTCAGAACATGTCGGACCGTCTGATGGGACCCTGTGCCACACACTGGTTTGGAACCGATGAGTATGGGCGTGATTTGTTTGCGAGAGTCATTTACGGAGCCCGATATTCTCTTGCGATTGGTGTGGGATCCGTAACAATCGGTCTGGTGGTCGGTACGGTTCTGGGATCGCTGGCAGGCTTCTACGGGGGACCGGTTGATTCCCTGATTATGCGAGCGATTGATATTTTTTATTCCATACCGAATATCCTGACGGCGGTTGTAATTGTGTCACTTCTGGGAACAAGTACGGTAAATCTGATGATTGCGCTGGCATTTTCCTGCGCAAGCAGTTTTTCACGAATTGTCCGTGCATCGGTTATGACAATCCGTGATCAGGAATATGTGGAGTCATCGTATGCGATGGGCCTCCCGACATGGAAGATTATTGCGAAGCATATCCTTCCGAACTGTTTGTCGCCGATCATCGTCCAGATTACTCTTCTGATCGGTTCTACGATTATTTCTGCTTCTTCCCTGAGCTTTCTTGGAATCGGTGTTCCGGCTCCGGCTCCGGAGTGGGGCGCGCTTCTGTCAGCAGGAAGAGGTCATATCCGGGATGCAAGCTATATGTGTGTTATTCCCGGTCTGGCGATCATGTTTACAGTTCTTGCACTGAACCTGCTGGGAGATGGACTGCGGGACGCGCTGGATCCCAAGATGAAGAAATAGGGGGTGAATCATATGGCTGAGCAAGAGTTGGTATTGAAGATAAAAGATCTGGTAGTACATTATGAAACCGACGACGCGGATGTTCATGCGGTCAATGGCATTGATATTTCCATTGGCAAAAAGCGGACGCTTGGTCTGGTGGGCGAGACCGGAGCCGGCAAGACAACGACGGCGCTTTCCATCCTGAATCTGGTTCCGAATCCTCCTGGAGTGATCAAGCAGGGTGAGATTTATCTGGATGGCATGAATGTTCTGGAAATGTCATCGGAGGAGCTGCAGAAAATGCGGGGCAATGAGGTCGCGATGATTTTTCAGGATCCGATGACTGCTCTGAATCCGGTTATGACAGTAGGGGATCAGATCGCTGAAAGCATCGAGCTTCATCAGCATATTTCCAAAAAGGATGCGTTTGAAAAGGCAAAAGAAATGCTGAAGATGGTCGGTATCGCGGAAACCAGAGCGACTGATTATCCTCATCAGTTTTCCGGGGGAATGAAGCAGCGAGTTGTCATCGCGATTGCGCTTACCTGCAACCCCAAGCTGCTGATTGCGGATGAACCGACCACGGCGCTTGACGTAACCATTCAGGCTCAGGTCCTGGAACTGATGAAGGAATTGATCTCACAGAAGGAAATGTCCATGCTTCTGATCACTCATGATCTGGGAGTGGTGGCGGAAGTGTGTGAGGATGTCGCCGTCATGTATGCAGGCCGGATCGTGGAAAAGGGAACGGCAGATGATGTGTTTAATCATATGCGTCATCCTTACACGGAAGGTCTCTTTGAGTCCCTGCCGAATTTAAAAGAACGCGGGGAGATGCTGGTTCCGATCCAGGGTCTGATGCCGGATCCTTCGGAACTGCCTCCGGGATGTGCGTTCTCACCAAGATGCCCATACGCGACGGAAGCCTGTTCGCAGCAGATTCCGAAGCTGGAATCAGTGGAAGGGAGCGAGACACATTTTGTTGCCTGTCGTGCCTATGAAGATCCGAAGTTTACCTTAGGGAGGAATCGGAATGGCCAATAATACAATTCTTGAGGTTCAGAACCTGACTAAGTTTTTTAATACACCAGGCGGTCAGCTTCACGCAGTGGATGGCGTCAGCTTTACCATCGAGCGGGGAAAGACGCTGGGTATCGTTGGAGAATCCGGATGTGGAAAATCCACGACCGGACGCACGATTTTAAAACTCATTGAACCGACCTCCGGCAAGGTGATCTTTGACGGCCAGGATATCACTGGTTATACCCGCAAGCAAATGAGACCTTTGCGGCAGGAAATGCAGATGGTGTTTCAGGATCCGTTTTCTTCCCTGGATCCAAGACAGACGGTTATGCAGCTGATCAGTGAGCCGATTATTGAGCATAAGCTTTTGAAAAACAAAAAGGACATTGAGAAACGTACGCTGGAATTAATGGAGACGGTCGGCCTTGCGGAGCGATATATCAATGTGTATCCGCATGAGCTGGACGGAGGAAGACGTCAGCGAATCGGTATTGCCCGTGCACTGGCTGTACAGCCCAAGCTGATTGTCTGTGATGAACCGGTATCGGCTCTGGATGTGTCAATTCAGGCGCAGATTCTGAATCTGTTAAAGCAGCTGCAGCAGGACATGGGGCTTACTTATATCTTTATTACTCATGATCTTTCCGTGGTTAAGTATTTCTCAGACGATATCGCGGTGATGTATCTGGGGCAGATGGTCGAGAAGGCTCCTTCGGATCTGTTGTTCCAGAATCCGGTGCATCCCTATACCAAAGCACTGTTATCCGCGATTCCACTTCCTGTCGTGGGAAAAGAAAAGCCAAAACGCCAGCTGATTCGCGGAGAAATTACTTCTCCGGTCAATCTGCCGGATGAATGTCGGTTCCGGAAAAGATGTGAATGCGCGCAGGAATGCTGCAAAAACGGCAATCCGCATCTGCGTGAGATTGAACCGTCACATTTTGTTGCATGCAGCTGTGTGTAGAAAAGGTTTATTAACCATTGAAAACGGAATCAGAAATGTCGTCATAGGACCGGTTTGCAGCCGGTCCTATGATGTGCGATAAAAAATTTATATTATAACAATTTTATTTGTGGAGACAGCATTAATTATGAAAATTTATGGACACAGAGGATACAGTGGCAGGTATCCGGAAAATACCATGCTTGCTTTTGAAAAAGCGGTAGAAGCGGGCTGTGACGGCATTGAACTGGATGTTCAGCTGACAAAAGACGGAGAAGTTGTCATCGTTCATGACGAAACAGTAGATCGTATGACAGACGGAACCGGCCCGATCCGGGAAAAGACTCTGGAAGAATGCAAAAAACTGAATGCAGGAATGGTGAAAGGAAACGCGTTTGGATTTCAGCCGATTCCTTCCCTTGACGAATATTGTAACTGGGTAAAGGATTTTGATATCATCACAAATATTGAGATTAAATCAGGCGTGTATTATTATGAGGGACTGGAGGAAAAAACTCTGGAACTCGTTCGCAGGTATGATCTTGAAGAGCGGGTTATATTTTCGTCCTTTAATCATCTTTCGGTGATGACACTGCGGAAACTGGCACCCGAAATTCCCTGTGGGGCACTGACGGAAAAACTTGATTTTGGCAATCCGGGTTATTATTGTAAGAAATATGATATTCAATACTATCATCCGGACTGCAGGACGTTGTCCCAATCCGCGGTTGATAATTGCCGGAAATACGAAATCCCTCTGAATGTATGGACAGTCAATACCATGGATGATCTGGAACGGATGGAACGCTGGGGAATCGACGGAGTAATCACAAATTTCCCGGGCGCATGCAGACGGTTTTTAAAAGGCGGTTTTTAAAAAAAGGAAAAGCGGTTCGTCAGGAGCCGTTTTTCTTTTTTTATATTGATTTTGAAAACATTATCGAGTATAGTATTATCGAATGGAGAACACTACCATCAGATGATGCGGAGGATGACAAGATGATAAAAGTTGCGCTGGATGCGATGGGAGGAGATAACGCCCCGGCCGAGATTATAGAAGGTGCCGTAACGGCAGTCAGAGAACGGAAGGATATTCTGGTCATGGTTGTCGGCAGGGAAGACGAGGTGAACGCCGAATTAAAAAAACATACTTATCCAAAGGAGCAGATCCAGGTAGTACCCGCATCAGAGGTGATTGCCACTTCCGAACATCCGGTCAAAGCAATCAGGGAGAAGAAGGATTCCTCCATGGTTGTAGGGTTAAAGCTTGTAAAAAACGGAGAGGCTGACGCGTTTGTGTCCGCCGGCAATTCCGGTGCGATTCTGGCTGGAGGCCAGATTATTATCGGCAGGATTAAAGGAGTCGAAAGACCTCCGTTTGGAGCACTGATTCCTACGGAACAGGGCGTTTCTCTGCTGCTTGACTGCGGAGCGAGTGTTGACCCCCGGCCATCCATGCTTGTACAGTTTTCGCAGATGGGTTCTATTTACATGGAACATGTAATAGGTATAGAGAAACCGAGCGTTGGTATTGTCAATATCGGCGCAGAAGAGGAAAAGGGCAACGCGCTTGTACAGGAAACCTTTCCTCTGCTGAAAGCATGTAGAAATATCCGTTTTGTCGGGAGCGTGGAAGCACGCGATATCCCAAAGGGCGGTACGGATGTGGTTGTCTGTGATGCATTTACCGGCAATGTTGTTTTAAAAATGTACGAAGGAACAGCAGCCATGCTTTACAGCGTCATGAAAAAAGGACTGATGAGCAGTCTTCGCAGCAAGCTGGGAGCCGTGCTGATTCTGCCGGCGCTGAAAAAGACTCTGAAGGATTTTGACGCCAGCCGTTATGGAGGAGCTCCGATGCTCGGTTTAAAGGGACTGGTAGTAAAAACACATGGAAGTGCGAAAAGAACAGAGATTCATAATTCCATTCTTCAGTGTCTGACTTTTAAAGAGCAGAAAATTAATGAGAAAATTAAGGAATGCCTGGAAGCCGAAGAACAGGAAAATCAGGAATAAAAGATAGCAGGAGGGAATGATCATGGAGTTTGAGAAATTACAGGGTATCATTGCGGAGGTACTGAATGTAGGGACGGAGGAAATCACGCTGGAAACTTCATTTGTGGAGGATCTGGGAGCGGACTCACTGGACATTTTCCAGATTATTATGGGAATTGAAGAAGAATTTGACATCGAGATTCCCAATGAAGCGGCTGAAAAGATCGTAACCGTCGGAGATGCAGTAGAGCAGATTAAAAACGCATTGAATTAAGTTAGATCCTGCATAAGCCGGTGTAAGGTTAACTTCGCCGGCTGTTTTATATGCACAGGGCCGGGTAGGGAATTTGGCGGCATCCTGCCGCACCCGGCCCGCGCGGCGAGTATGAGGCAAAAAAATTCGCCTCATACTTGATCACAGTGCACAGGGCCGGGTAGAATTTGGCGGCATCCTGCCGCACCCGGCCTGCGCGGCGAGCAGGAAAGGATTTCCTGCTCGATAATCAAGTAAGTTCAGGAAGGAAGAATTTTATGAACCGGAACCGGAATTACCTTGAGGAAGCGATTGGCTATTTTTTCCAGAATAAAAAACTGTTGAGACAGGCGCTCACCCACAGCTCTTATGTCAATGAGCATCATTTGGAAAAGACGGACTGTAATGAACGTCTGGAATTTTTGGGCGATGCTGTGCTGGAACTGATTTCCAGTGATTTTTTGTATTACAAATATCCGGACAAGCCGGAGGGCGATATGACAAAGCTCCGTGCCAGTATTGTCTGTGAGGCGACTCTCGCGCTCTGCGCGACAGAGATTAATCTTGGAGAATATCTGCTTCTGGGAAAAGGGGAGGAAGCGACAGGAGGAAGAAACCGCAGTTCTGTGACCTCGGACGCACTGGAAGCGCTGATCGGTGCAATCTATCTGGATGGTGGTTTTACTAATGCAAAAGAGTTTATTTCTCATTTTGTGCTGAATGATATCGAACATAAGCAGCTCTTTTTTGATAGCAAGACTACCCTGCAGGAGATCATCCAGGAGGATCCGAATGCCATTCTTCGATATGAGATATTGAAGGAAGAAGGGCCGGATCATAACAAATCTTTTGAAATTCGCGCGCTGCTTAATGAAACCGAAATCGGCCGCGGAAGCGGACGGACCAAAAAATCGGCGGAATCAATGGCTGCCTGGAGAGCCATCATAAATCTGAAAAAGCAGGATGAATCGACATGTATTTAAAGAGCATAGAAGTGCAGGGCTTCAAATCCTTCGCGAACCGGATTGTCTTTGATTTCCATAACGGGATTACCGCTATCGTCGGTCCCAATGGAAGCGGCAAGAGCAATGTCGCTGACGCGGTCCGCTGGGTACTCGGGGAACAGCGGATCAAACAGCTGCGCGGGGCAAGTATGCAGGATGTGATTTTTGCCGGAACCGAACTGCGGAAACCTCAGGGATTTGCTTACGTTGCGATCACATTGAATAATTCTGATCATCAGCTTGCCATTGATTATGATGAAGTGGTGATATCCAGACGTTTATACCGCTCCGGAGAAAGTGAATATAAGATCAATGGGAGCGCCTGCCGCCTGAAAGATATCTATGAACTTTTTTATGACACCGGCATCGGCAAGGAAGGATACTCCATTATCGGACAGGGACAGATTGACCGGATCCTGAGCGGGAAACCGGAAGAGCGGCGGGAGCTTTTTGATGAGGCTGCCGGTATCGTCAAATTCAAACGCAGAAAGGCAGCCGCACAGAAAAAGCTGGAAGATGAACAGCAAAATCTGCTGCGGGTAAAGGATATTTTATCGGAGCTGGAAAAGCAGGTTGGACCTCTGGCGCGTCAGTCGGAAGCGGCGAAAAAATATCTGGTTTACCGGGAAGAGCTGAAGATCAAGGATATCAATCTTTATCTTACGGAATCCGAAACGATCCGGCGTCAGTTGGAAGATATTACCCAAAGGGCTGAAATGGTATCTGCCGATATGAATGACGCGGCCTCTCAGGCAGAGGAACAGAAAGCGGAGTATGACCGTCTGGAGCAGGAAATCCGGGCTCTGGAAGAACAAATTGAAGACAGGCGCAATCAGGCAAACAAAGCAGAAATTCTGGCAGGGAATCTGGAAGGACAGATAGCAGTCCTCAGGGAGCAGATTCATACCGAGGAACTGAAAGCGGAACATGCAAAGGAGCGGTCACAATTCCTGACAAGAGACCTTGAGGAAAAAGAAAAGCAGATTCAGACCTATCAGGATGACAATGCCGGTATCATGGAAGCCGCTGATTCAAGCCGCAGAGAAAAAATCGCAGCGGAGTATGCTCTTACCCAGCAGGATGCAGAACTTCTGGAACTGGAGCAGCAGCTGGAAAAAGCGAAATCCGAGATCATCAGCGGATTAAATGACAAAGCTACGCTTTCTGCTGATAATCAGCGTTATGAGACGATGCTGGAGCAGGTGCAGATCCGCAAAGCCGAGATCGCGCAGAAGCTCTTGAAATATAAGAGCGAAGATGCCATGCTGGAGGAAACACTTCATGCGGAACAGGAAAAGCTGGCGGAAGTCGATGCAATCTGTAAAAATCTGGCGGTATCCCGGTCGGATTGTGAGCAGGAGTCAGAACGTCTGGATCTTGAGATACGCAGGCTGTCCCGCACACTGAATGAGCTGCAGCAGTCTTATCAGGCATCCAAAACCAGACGAGAGTCTTTGCGTAATCTCGCGGAACGCTATGAAGGTTACGGAAACAGCACGAAAAAAATCATGGAGCTTCGCGGGCGGATGAAGGGGATTTGCGGCGTTGTCGCAGATCTGATCGCCACCGAACCCAGATATGAAACAGCAATCGAAACGGCGCTGGGCGGCAGTATCCAGAATGTTGTTACAGACACAGAAAAAACGGCGAAAGAGCTGATTACTTATCTAAAGAAAAATAAATACGGAAGACAGACCTTCCTGCCGCTTGACGCGATTAGCCACAGCGGTTCCTTTTCCCGCCCGGAGGCGTTGAAAGAAAAGGGGGTAATCGGCCTGGGAAGTTCTCTTGTTCGCGTGGAACCAGAGTACCAGGTGCTTGCTGATTATCTGCTGGGACGGGTGATTGTTATGGATACGGTTGATCATGCGATTGCCCTTGCCGGAAAATATAAACACAGTCTGAGAATCGTTACACTGGAAGGTGAATTGTTAAACGCCGGAGGTTCCATGACAGGCGGCGCTTTCCGAAATTCCAGCAACCTTCTCGGACGGCGCAGAGAACTGGAAGAGCTGGAAAAACTCTGTAAAAAAACATCTTCCCAGATAGAAAAAGTACAGGAGGATTTAAGCTCGCAGGAGGAGCTTATCGTGGCTGTAAGGGAACAGGAAAAGAAGCTTGGCGATGAGATTCATCAGGAGTCGATCACACAAAATACGCTGAGGATGAATGTAGAAAACCTGCAGACCAGGAGAGAGGAGCTGCGCGCCTCCTATCAGGATATTGAGCTTGAAAATACACAGCTTGAAAACCAGACGGAAGATATCCGTACAAACCGGGAGAAGATCCGTAAGGAAACTGCTGCGCTGGAGAGCCGGAATGAGCAGCACAATCAAAAGATTGATGCGCTGAATGCCGAACTGGATCAGGCCAAAAAGGACCGTGAAACCGCTGCGGCAAAGCTGGAGGAGATCAACCTGAAGGCCGCGAACTTAAGGCAGAAGGCAGATTTTGTGATTGAAAACATCCGCAGGGTAAGAGATGAGTCCGATAAGCTTCGAGCGGAGCTTGATTCCCTGCAGAATGGCTCTCAGAATCATGGACAGATTGTTGCGGAAAAGGAACAGGAGATCCGGCATCTTGAGGAATTGATCGGGAATGCGTCAGAGGAAAGGAAGAACCTTCTGTCTCAGCAGGAAAAGCTGAACCAGGAAAAAGAGACAGCTGCGGCCAGTCAGAAAACGGCGTTTTCCCGAAGGGAAGAACTGTCTGACCGGGCGGGCCGCCTCGATAAGGATCTGTTTCGTCTCCAGAGTCAGAAAGAAAAGCTGGAAGAAAAACTGGAAAACCAGGTGAGCTATATCTGGAATGAATATGAGCTGACTCCGGTTACAGCAGCCGGCCTGAAAGCAGAAGAGCCGATTCCGGTCGGAGAACTGAAAAAAAGGATTGAGGAATTAAAAACCGCGATCCGCGGTCTGGGTCATGTCAATGTCAACGCAATTGAGGATTATAAAGAGGTTTCCCAGCGTTATGAATTTATGAAAACGCAGGTGAATGATCTGCAGGAAGCAGAGCAGACGCTGATAAAAATTATTGACGAACTCGACACCGGAATGCGTAATCAGTTTGAAGAAAAATTCCAGGAAATCAGAAAGGAATTTGACCGGGTATTCCGGGAGCTCTTCGGCGGCGGACATGGGACGCTGGATCTGATGGCGGATGTGGATATTCTCGAAGCCGGTATCCAGATCATCGCACAGCCTCCGGGGAAAAAGCTGCAGAATATGATGCAGCTGTCCGGCGGAGAAAAAGCGCTCACAGCGATCGCGCTTCTGTTTGCGATTCAGAATCTGAAGCCGTCACCGTTCTGTCTGCTGGATGAGATCGAAGCGGCGCTTGATGATTCCAATGTTGACCGTTTCGCCGGATATCTGCATAAACTTACCGCGCATACACAGTTTATCGTAATTACTCATCGGCGCGGCACAATGGTAGCCGCCGATCGTCTTTACGGCATCACCATGCAGGAAAAGGGAATATCCACACTGGTATCGGTCAGTCTGATCGAGGATCAGCTCAGTTAAACTCAGGGGAAAAGAGGAGAAGAGCATATGGAAGAAGGAAAGAAAAAAGGATTTTTTGGTCGTCTTGTAGAGGGCCTTGCCAGAACAAGAGATAATTTTGTTTCGGGGATGGATTCCATTTTTAACGGATTTTCCGCTATTGATGAGGATTTTTATGAAGAGCTGGAGGAAGTACTGATTATGGGGGATCTGGGCATCCAGACGACCGGTACGATCATGGATGAACTCCGCAAAAATGTGAAGGAACGTCATATCAAGGATCCGGCGGAATGCCGGCAGCTTCTGATCGACTCGATCCGTGGACAGATGGATCTGGGAGAAAATGCCTATGAATTTGAAAACCGTAAATCCGTGGTCCTGGTAATCGGTGTAAACGGAGTGGGAAAGACAACTTCCATCGGGAAACTGGCAGGACAGTTAAAGAGTGATGGGAAAAAGGTTCTGCTTGCGGCGGCGGACACGTTTCGTGCGGCGGCAATCGAGCAGCTGACGGAATGGGCGCATCGAACCAATGTGGATATTATCTCGCAGCAGGCAGGTTCTGATCCGGCAGCTGTGGTTTACGACGCGATTGCGGCTGCTAAATCCAGAAATGTGGATGTACTGATCTGTGATACGGCAGGCCGTCTGCATAATAAAAAGAATCTAATGGAAGAATTAAAGAAGATTAACCGGATTATAGGAAAAGAATATCCGGAGGCTTACCGGGAGACACTGGTCGTTCTCGACGGTACAACCGGTCAGAATGCGCTCTCACAGGCACGGCAGTTTATGGAGGTAGCCGATATCACGGGTATTATCCTCACGAAGCTGGACGGCACCGCGAAGGGCGGTATTGCCGTAGCCATTCAGGCTGAACTGGGCATCCCGGTGAAATATATCGGGGTTGGTGAAACCATTGAGGATTTACAGAAATTCAATTCCGAAGATTTTGTTAACGCATTATTTCAATAATCACATATAAAAATTATAAGAGTCCGTCTCTGCGGATATTCTTCCTCCGCAGAGACTACTTCGTTGACATATAATAATAAAAATCAGTTCAGAGAGGACATACAACTTATGGAAACAAAAGAGCTTACACTCGAACAGTTTGAAGAAGCATCCGATGAAGTAAAAAAAGTAACATTAGAGACGAAGCTGGTTTACAGCGAATATTTTTCTGACCAGACCGGCAATAAGGTTTATTTTAAACCGGAAAATATGCAGTACACCGGCGCCTATAAGGTACGTGGGGCATTTTATAAAATCAGCACACTGACACCGGAAGAGCGGGAACGCGGACTGATTACGGCTTCTGCCGGCAACCATGCCCAGGGAGTCGCTTATGCGGCAAAGCTTGCCGGTGTAAAGGCGGTTGTCGTGATGCCGACAACGACCCCGCTGATGAAGATTAACCGCACCAAGGGCTATGGCGCAGAAGTCGTTCTGTACGGCGATGTCTTCGACGAGGCCTGCGACTATGCTTATAAACTCGCAGAGGAACATGGTTACACCTTTGTTCATCCGTTTGACGATCTGGATGTCGTGACAGGACAGGGAACCATCGCGATGGAGATCATCAAGGAACTGCCCACGGTTGATTATATTCTGTGTCCGATCGGCGGCGGCGGACTTTGTACCGGTGTGTCCACGCTTGCCAAGCTTCTCAATCCCAAGATCAAGGTTATCGGAGTGGAGCCGGCAGGGGCGAACTGTATGCAGGTTTCCTTAAGAGAGGGACATGTCGTGGGACTGCCTTCCGTCAGTACGATCGCAGATGGTACCGCCGTCAAGAAACCAGGAGAAAAACTTTTCCCATACATTCAGCAAAATGTAGACGACATTATTACGGTGGAAGATTCGGATCTGATTGTCGCATTTCTTGATATGGTGGAAAACCATAAAATGGTTGTAGAAAATTCCGGCCTCCTTACTGTAGCGGCGTTAAAGCAGCTGAACGTACAGAAAAAGAAGATTGTCGCGATTTTAAGCGGCGGCAATATGGATGTGATTACCATGTCGTCGGTTGTCCAGCACGGCCTGATCCAGAGAAACCGGATCTTTACGGTATCGGTCCTCCTCCCGGATAAGCCGGGTGAACTGGCCAAGGTTTCCACACTTCTGGCGAAAGAGCGCGGCAATGTCATCAAACTGGAGCATAATCAGTTTGTCAGCATTAACCGCAACGCCGCAGTGGAACTGCGGATCACCCTGGAGGCAGAAGGGACCGAACATAAAAATAAAATTGTTCAGGCTCTGTTTGATGCCGGCTATCGCCCGAAGCTGGTGCAGACCACGGGCGGGCTTTGATCTGCCATTGCAATGGAAGTAAATTGATACGAATACCAGAGAAAATAAGATAAGGGACGGGGAAATTATGATGCTGGAAAAGGTACTGCAGAGTCTGGAAAAGAATATCCGATACCTGATGAAATGGACGATTATCTCCGTGGTAATCGGCGTTGTGATCGGTGCCGTCGGCGCAGGATTTGGGCATTCGATCACGCTGGTAACCCGGTTCTGGCAAAGTCATCGCTGGGCAGTATTCCTGATGCCGGTTTCCGGTCTCGTGATTGTCTGGCTTTACCGGATAACGCGCCAGGAAAAAAATAAGGGAACGGATCTGATCATAGAATCCATCCGTGACGGTAAGAATATCCCTGCGGCTACGGCGCCGTTAATCTTTGCAGCTACCGTACTCAGCCATGCGGCCAGCGTTTCCACCGGTCGGGAGGGGGCAGCTCTGCAGCTGGGAGGAAGCCTTGCCAATATTCTGGGTAATCTTTTTCATCTGGAAAAAAATGACCGGAAGATCTGTGTCATGTGTGGGATGAGCGCGTGCTTTTCCGCACTGTTTGGTACGCCGCTCGCAGCAGCGGTTTTCCCAATGGAGATGGCAACTGTGGGATCCCTTTCTTATGCAGCGATGCTGCCGTGCTTTTTTTCGTCGTTTCTTGCGGCTGCGTTCGCGGGGAAACTTGGAATTGTCCCGGAACACTATGAAGTTGGAGTGATCCCCCCGTTTGAACTGAGCGGGGCTCTGCTGGCGGTGCTGATTGGGATTTTGTGCGCTCTGATCGGAATCCTCATGTGTATGTGTCTGCATACCAGCAGTTCTTTATACCGGAAATATTTTCCTAATCCGTATATCCGTATTCTCGCATCAAGCGCAATTTTCATATTGATGACGCTGATCTTTTCAGAGAGACTGTACAATGGCAGCGGTGCGCATCTGATTGAACGATGTTTTGAAGGCGAGACAGTGCCATATTACGCTTTCCTTTTAAAAATTCTTTTTACCGCGACAGCACTCGGAGCCGGCTTTAAGGGCGGAGAGATTGTCCCGGCATTGTGTGTCGGCGCGACAGCGGGTACGACAGTGGCCGCGCTCTGCGGAGTCCCCACAGGATTGTGCGCGGCCATCGGTATGGTTTGTCTGTTTGTCAGTGTGACCAACTGCCCGGTTGCGTCAGTCTTTATCGCCTTTGAACTCTTTGGGTTTGAGGCGATGCCCTATTACGCGATCGCAGTTGCCGTCAGTTTTACATTGTCCGGATATTACGGTCTGTATCACAGCCAGCAGTTCCTCTTTTCCAAGCTGAAGGCAGCCCCTTATCAGGATTCTGAACATCAGAACCATACATAAAGGTGTGTGCCGGGAGGAACAGGGTTAAATGAATTCAGCCTTTCGGAACATTGATGATCAGAGCGATAAATTGCAGCGCTTCGTCACCGTAACAGGCGATGCCGTGGCTGTCGCCGTCTTTGCACATATGGTAATCACCGGGAGTCAGGATGGCTGTCTCCTCATTATCCGTGACAAGGGCCTCACCCGACAGGATGTAATATCCTTCAAATTCACCGTGATGCTCGTGAACACCGATCGAACAGCCTGGATTCAGCGTTACCTGTGCAAATACACGTCCGGCCTGATAAGATTCTTCTTTGGTCATGAAGTGGTGAAAAATGGTGTCGCCGTTTCCTTTTTGAAGGTTTTTGACAACGGTCTCTCCGATATCAGCTTTTCTTTTGATCATGCGATGCTCTCCTTTCGGGTGAGAAATTTTATGACTTCATGATAAACTTTTACTTTTCGAATGTCAATGATTAAGTATAACAATAACAAACTGAGAACAGGATAAACAGAATGAATACCGACTTTTATTCATTAGGAACGGCATCCAACCGTTCCGCATTTTTACGGGGAATGCAGGATGCCATTCCGATCGGCCTGGGATACCTCGCTGTTTCTTTTTCACTGGGAATCGCGGCGCGGAATATCGGCCTTTCCCCGATTCAGAGCTTTTTTATGAGTCTTCTCAATAACGCTTCTGCGGGAGAATATGCCGGTCTTACCATGATTGCAGCGGAAGGGACCTATCTGGAGATGGCGATGATCACATTGATCGCGAATGCGCGTTACCTTCTTATGAGTTGTGCGATGAGTCAGCGGGTTTCTCCGGAAACGTCATTTCTTCATCGTATGCTGGTTGCATTTGATATCACGGACGAACTGTTTGGAATTGCCATCGCGCGCCCCGGCTACCTCAATCCGAATTATACCTATGGAGCGGTGGTGGTGGCTGCGCCGAGCTGGGCGATCGGGACCGCAGTCGGATGCATCGCCGGGAACCTGATGCCGGAGCGCATGGTAAGCGCATTCAGTGTGGCGCTTTTCGGAATGTTCCTTGCCATTATTATTCCGCCTGCGAGAGCGGATAAAGTAGTAGGAGCTTTTGTCGGAATCAGCTTTCTTGCCAGTGCCGTTGCGACGTGGGTGCCATTATTCGCGGGGATTTCCAGCGGTATGCGTACCATTATTCTCACGGTAACAATTTCCGCCGCAGCCGCAGTTTTATTTCCCAGAGAAGCGGAAAAGGAGGGAGAGGGATCATGAATATCTGGGTTTATATTCTGGTTATGGCCGGAGTCAGCTATCTGATACGGGTATTGCCGATGACGCTGATCCGCCGTCCGATCAAAAACCGTTTCATCCAGTCCTTTTTATATTATGTCCCTTACGTGACGCTTGCGGTTATGACATTTCCGGCTATTCTGGACGCGACTCTCAGCCCGGTGTCCGGAGCGCTGGCTCTTATTGTCGGCATTATTGCCGCATGGTGCGGGGCAGGACTTTTTCCGGTGGCAGTCGTATGCTGCATGGTTGTGTTTGCTGCCGAATTCTTTTTATAATTTCTGATTGTAGACACTTGGAGGGAAGTGTGTTATACTTTCTTTGTGTTTTGTTTTTCCTTTATTCCTCTGGATGTGTACCTGGAGAGTCACGTAGAAAGAGGATACATGAAAATAAAAGATATTCCCAACAGTGACAGACCTTACGAGAGATGTCTGAAATACGGTCCTGAGATCCTCAGCGATGCAGAATTGCTGTCTATTATTATACGGACAGGCTCCCGCGATGTAAATTCCATGGAGCTTGCCGGACAGATACTGGCCCTGAACTATCCGAAAGAGGGTATTTTAGGGCTTTTGCATCTTTCTTTGCAGGATCTCACCGCGATCCGGGGAATCGGAAGCGTCAAGGCGGTTCAGCTTCTCTGCATCGGGGAGCTTTCCCGGCGCATCTGGAAGGAACATACGGTTGATCAACACAGGCAGTTTACGAATCCAGGGACCGTTTTTGACTATTACCGCGAGGATATGAGGCACCTGGAAAGAGAACAGATGCGGGTGATGCTTTTTAATACCAGACAGGTACTGATCCGGGAAGTTCTGGTCTCGCAGGGAACCGTCAATGCTTCGCTTGTCAGTCCGCGGGAGATCTTCATTGAAGCTCTGCGCAGCCAGGCAGTTAACCTGATACTCGTCCACAATCATCCGAGCGGAGATGCAGAACCCAGCGCAGATGATATCGCTCTCACTCAGAGGATTTCCGAAGCCGGGAGACTGATCGGAATTCAGGTGATCGATCATGTAGTCATCGGAGATCAGTCCTATGTCAGTTTAAAGGAACGGGGTTATATTTAATGGAGTCCAAACGAAGCAAATATATCATGATCGGTTTATCCGTTTTCTGTGTGATTCTGATTGCGGTTACCTCCTTTAAGGACGGATTTCTTGATCCGCTCAGAACCGGCATCGGCTATTTTCTGATTCCTGTCCAGTCCGGTGTGAACCGGGCGGGATTTACCATCTATAATAATATCGAAAATTATGGCAGTTTTAAGGAAGCGCTGGCTGAGAATGAGGAACTCCGTGTTCGTGTCAATGAGCTTGTTGAAGAAAACAGCCGTCTGCAGTCCAACCAGCTCGAGCTGCAGCGCCTCAGGGCTCTTTATGAACTGGATCAGGAATATCTGCAGTATGAAAAAATCGGTGCGCGCGTGATTGCCAAAGATTCAGGTGACTGGTTTCAGGTTTTCCGTATCGACAAAGGCTCCGCAGATGGGATCCGGGTGGATGCCAACGTGATGGCAGATGGTGGTCTCATCGGGATCGTAACCGATGTCGGAGCCAATTATGCGACTGTTCGCTCGATCATTGATGATGTGAGCCGTGTGAGCGGTATGGCTCAACAGTCGGGTGATCATTGTATCGTTTCGGGTGATCTGACTCTTTTTTCGGAGGGACGTCTGAGAATCAGCAATATTTCCCGCGATGGAGATATTAAAGACGGAGACCGCATCGTCACATCCAATATCAGTTCAAAATATCTTCCGGGAATTCTGATCGGCTATGCGACGGATATTACAACGGATACGACGCGGCTGACAAAATCCGGTTATCTGATACCTGTAGCTGATTTTAACAATCTTCAGGAGGTACTTGTTATCATGGAATTAAAAGAAGATTATCTGCAGGAGACGGACGAATGAAACGGCTGATTCTGAATCTTTTGCTGGTACTTCTGGCTTTTACCGTACAAAATGGTGTTTTTCCGCTGCTTCCGTTTCTGGCCGCGACCCCCAATCTGCTGCTGATCCTGACTTTTTCTTTTGGATTTATCTATGGCAGAGAGGCCGGGATGTGGTATGGGCTGTTAGCCGGGATTCTGCTTGATCTGTTTTACAGCGGACCGTTTGGTTTTTATACGCTGCTTTTTATCAATATCGGCTTTTTCAATGGGATATTTACGCGGTATTATTATGAGGATTATATTACGCTGCCGTTGATTTTAAGCTTTGTCAATGAACTGGTTTACAATCTGTATATTTATGTGTTTCGTTTCCTGATCCGCAACCGCCTGGATATCTTATATTATACGCGGGAGATCATCATTCCGGAAACGATATGCACGATTGTCACGACGTTGTTGATCTACCGTTTCTTCCTGTTTACGAACCGTCGTCTGGAAGAGATGGAAAACAGGAGAAATTAAATTTTCATGCGAAAAATTTTTCTGGAATTTGCAGGAGAACTGATACGAAAAATCTTTGGCTCACGGCTGGTTATTCTCGGACTGGGCTTTTTTTCTATGTTTCTGATCCTGATTGGCAGGCTTTTTCAGCTTCAGATCGTAGAGGGAGAGCAGTATCTGGACAATTATGTCCAGATGACGGAAAAGACTGTCACAACACCGGGCACCCGTGGCAACATCTATGACTGCAACGGCAATCTTCTCGCTTACAATGAGCCGGCTTATTCGGTAACGATCCAGGATACCGGCGCTTATCCGGACAGTGCCTCCATGAACCGGATGCTGTACGAACTGGTTCAGATCCTCAACAGGCATGGATATACCGTTCAGGGCAAACTGGAGATCTCGCTGGATGAAAACGGAACCATGATCTATACTTCCGGATCGGAAAGCGCGCGCAAAAGGTTCCTGAGAGATTTTTACGGACTTCGGAGCGTAGACGAACTGGATGACGCGAGAGGGAGATATCCATCGGCGGTAACGGCCCGTGAACTCTTTCAGCTCCGTTACGACCGCTATCAGATCGACCGGATGACCGATGATAACGGGGATCCGATCGTTCTGACTGACGCACAGGCGCTTCAAATTGTAGATATCAGGTATACTTTGGCTTTAAGCGCATATAAAAAATATGAGACGATTACGATTACCTCTTATGTGGACGAGGTCACGGTTGCGGACATTCTGGAACATACGGACCGTATGGATGGTGTCGGAATCGAAGAATCTACGATCCGGCGCTATAATGATGCTGTTTATTTCGCTCCGATCATTGGTTATACCGGGAAAATACAGGAAGATCAGCTGGAAGAACTGCGCAAGGTCAATCCGGAGTATGAGCTGAACGATATCGTTGGACGAATTGGCATCGAATCGTCGATGGAGGCGGAGCTTCAGGGTGGAAAAGGATACCGCCACCTGATTGTGAATAACGTTGGAAGCGTAATGGAAACAGTATCCGAGACAAGCCCAACGACAGGGAACGATATCTATCTGACGATTGACCGTAATCTGCAGATCGGTCTGTATCATCTGATCGAACAGCAGCTTGCCGGTATCCTGGCATCGAAGCTGGTCAATGAAGAAGTCAATACGGATGATTACAGTGATACCAGCAAGCTGCCGATCCCGGTTAAGGATGCCTATTATCAGCTGATTAACAACAATGTCCTTTCTCTGGCCCATATGTCCGGGGAAGAGGCGTCTTCGATGGAAAGGAACATTGATTCATCCTTTACAAAAGCCAGAGAGCAGATTCTGACACAGCTTCGTTATGAGCTGATGAGTGATCAGGCGACAGCAATGAAGGATCTTCCGAGAAGTATGATGTCCTATATGGCATATATCTACAGCTATTTGTCGGATCCTTCAGTTGGAATCATTAAAAGGGATGAGATTGATACGAACAGCGAGATCTATCAAGCGTGGAGAAATGACGAAATCAGTCTCAGAGAATACCTTTATGCGGGTATCTCGGATAACTGGATCGATACCGTCCGCCTCAATGTTCAAAGCAAATATTCGAGCGCGGATGATATATACAGCCTTCTGGTTGATTATGTTCTGGAACAGCTGGAAACGGACAATAAATTTTCGAAACGCATTTTCCGTTATCTGATCAATGATTCCGTGATTACCGGACAGCAGCTCTGCATTGCTCTGTATGATCAGGGAGTCCTTGCTTATGATGAAGAACAGGTACGTCTGCTTACCGAAGGCGGCGACGCTTATGCGTTTACTTTTATGAAGGAAAAGATTTCCAACATCGAAATTACCCCTGCCCAGCTCGCACTTGACCCCTGTACCGGTGGTGCTGTGATTACGGATGTCAATACCGGGGAAGTACGTGCGCTGGTTACTTATCCCAGCTATGACAATAACCGGCTGTCCGGTACGGTAGATGCGATTTATTATAACCAGCTGCAGGAAGATCTGTCGCTGCCCCTGTATAATAATGCGACACAGGCAAAAAAGGCACCGGGATCCACGTTCAAGCCGATTACGGCCATTGCCGGTCTGGAGGAACATGTCATCGATCCGTATGAGACGATCAACTGCACCGGACGTTATGATGAGATCGATCCGCCGCTGCGCTGCTGGATCTATCCCGGAAGGCACGAGGCGCTGGATGTACGCGGTGGCCTCCAGAATTCCTGTAACTATTTCTTCGCCGAGGTGGCTCATCGCCTGTCCACGGATGAGAACGGTACGTATTCTACCGAAAGGGGCGTGGAGACGATCCGCAAATATGCATCGATGTTCGGGCTGGACCGCCCTTCAGGGATAGAGATTTCCGAAACACAGCCGGAAATGACTACAGAGGCTCCGGAACGTTCTGCAATCGGGCAGGGTACAAATGCTTATTCCAATATTCAGCTTGCCCGTTATGTGGCCGCCATCGCAAATCGAGGAACAGTATTCGAACTGAGTCTTCTCGACCGCATGACAGACTCTGAGGGCAATCTGATTGAAGATTTTACCCCGGAGATATCCGGACAGATCGAGATCCGGGAGGATACCTGGGATGCGGTTCAGGACGGCATGCGTGCCGTGATCGCGCAGGGATCCTCAAGGGCAATCTTTCGTGATCTGGAGGTTGATATTGCCGGTAAGACCGGTACTGCTCAGGAGTCCGGAAACCGGGCAAACCATGCATTTTTTATTTCCTATGGCCCTTATTCCAACCCGGAAATCGCGGTTACTGTGAATATTCCTTATGGATATTCTTCATCCAATGCTGCTACGGTGGCAAAGAACATCTATCGTTTTTACTATGGATACACAGATCTGGATACGATTTTGAATACAAAAGCGCGGGGAGTCTCCAATGTTACAATCGGTGACTAAGACATCCGCGGGATTCAGAAAGCGGGGCGCCACATTGAAAAACCATGTTGTCATTAAAAGCAGTAAAACGGGCATGAATATTATTCTTGATCCGGATTGTACTTTCGAAGAAATCCTTCAGTCCACAGCGGCCAAATTCCGCGAAAGTGCTCGCTTCTGGGGAAATGTCCAGATGGCGCTGATTCTGGAAGGGAGAGAGTTGAATGCGGAGGAAGAACTGCAGATTGTAAATGCGATTACGGAAAATTCATCCGTAGAGATTCTTTGCCTGATCGATCAGGATGCGGATCGGATGGAGAGGTGTGAAAAAGCGCTGAATCAAAAGCTTATGGAAATGAGCTCCTGTACCGGGCAATTCTACCGGGGAGATCTGTGTCGGGCGGAAACGCTTGAGTCAGAGGCAAGTATTGTAATTATCGGGGATGTGCAGCACGGGGCAAGGGTGACGGCAAAGGGCAATATCGTAATTCTGGGAGAACTGAAGGGAACCGCCCATGCCGGTGTCTCAGGAAATGAGGATGCTGTTGTTGTGGCACTGGAAATGTCGCCTCTGCAGATTCGGATCGCATCGGCCTCGCGCCATTATAAGGACAACCGGCGCAGGCTCGGCAAGGGTCCGATGATTGCTTTTTATGAGAATGGAGAAATATCAGTAAGACCGCTGAAAAAAGATTTTTTCAGTATGTTGCATTTAATTTAGTGCTGGAAATCCGATATACTTTCATGTATAATGAATTTATAATTTGTATTTCTTTTCAGGAGGCATTCGTATGAGTGAAGTCATTGTGATTACTTCCGGAAAAGGCGGGGTCGGCAAAACGACAACTACCGCGAACATCGGCACAGGCCTGGCACTGCTCGGTTACCGCGTATGTCTGATTGATACGGATATCGGACTGCGTAATCTGGATGTGGTGATGGGACTGGAAAACCGGATTATCTATAATCTGGTTGATGTGGTAGAGGGAAACTGCCGGATGAAGCAGGCCCTGATAAAAGACAAAAGATACCCGAATCTATATCTGCTGCCGTCTGCCCAGACGAGGGACAAGACTTCCGTGAGTCCAGGACAGATGCAGAAACTTACAGAAAATCTGCGGGATGATTTCGATTATATTCTGCTGGACTGTCCTGCGGGTATCGAGAGAGGATTTCAAAATGCCATTGCCGGGGCGGACCGTGCGGTTGTTGTGACAACGCCGGAGGTATCGGCAATCCGTGATGCAGACCGTATTATCGGGCTGCTGGAAGGTGCACAGATTACTCAGATTGATCTGATTGTTAACCGGATTCGTATGGATATGGTGCGCCGGGGCGATATGATGTCAGTTGATGATGTGGCCGATATCCTGGCGATTCCTGTCATAGGTGCGGTGCCGGATGATGAGACGATCGTTATATCGACCAATCAGGGAGAACCTCTGGTAGACACCGCCTGTACAGCCGGCCAGGCTTTTTATACTATCTGCAGAAGGATTACCGGGGAAGAGATTCCGCTGATGGATCTGGAGCGGCAGCAGGGCATCCTGATCCGCATTTCCCAATTTTTAAAGCGAGCCTGAGGAGTGTTTTAAGATGCGCCAGTTTTTTCTTTTTTACAAAGGAAATTCCGGTGAGATTGCCCGTAATCGATTAAAGCTTGCATTAATTTCGGATGAAACGCAGGTGACGCCGGGTTTGATTGAAATGATTCGCGGAGATTTGATTGATGTGATTTCCCGATATGCGGATTTTGATCCCGGACAGGTTGAATTGCGTATGAGCCGGGATACCTGCTCTGATGACGTGCTGCCGGCTCTGTGTGCCAGAATTCCGATCCGGCAGTTTACCAGACTGAGGAATGAATAATGCTTTTTGATTATCAATTCAAAAATTACAATTTTCGCCTGGTGTTATACGCATTGCTTTTAAATTTTTCAGGCGTTCTGCTGATACGAAGCGCGACCAATCAGGATCCTGTCTATGTCAATAAACAGATCCTCGGGATTCTGGTTGGTTTTGTAATAGCGATCATCCTTTCGCTGATCGACTACCATAAGATTATTACTGCGGCGACCGGAATTTATGCCGGATGCCTGATTTTGTTACTTGCTGTTTTATTAATCGGAAAAAATGTCAATAATGCTACCAGATGGCTGGAATTGCCTGCAATCGGGCAGATTCAGCCGTCGGAGTTTGTGAAAGTTGGCCTGATTATTTTCTTTGCTTGGTTTTTTAACCGTTCAGAAGAGCATATCAATGAACTGAAGATTCTCATTGCGGCCGGATGCTTTTTCGCAA
Organism: Clostridiales bacterium; assembly: GCA_020860565.1. Lineage (GTDB taxonomy): Bacteria > Bacillota > Clostridia > Lachnospirales > Lachnospiraceae > Brotaphodocola. Next base: position 10,395 of record JAJBUA010000050.1, on the reverse strand, counting down.
TTCCGTTTCTGCTTATTTTCAGCGAACCAGATCTGTCGACCGGCCTGGTAATCCTGTTTGTGTTTGCCTGTATGCTGTATGCGGCAAGACTGAGCTATCGATGGATTGTGGCGGCAGCTGCTGTTCTGATTCCCTGCGGGGCGCTTTTCGTATACTTACTTCAGTATGATATGGTTCCTTTCCTGAAGGGATATCAGGCGACAAGAATTCTGGCCTTTGTTAATCGTGAACAGTATGCGGAAACAAATTTGCAGCAGAATAACTCGATTATGGCAATTGGTTCCGGTATGCTGCATGGGAAAGGTTTGAATAATAATACACTTGCTTCTGTGAAGAACGGAAATTTTCTCTCGGAAGAACAGACAGATTTTATCTTTGCCGTGATTGGAGAGGAGCTGGGGTTCATCGGCTGTGTCGTTGTTATTTCCCTCATTGCGCTGGTTGTGCTTGAGTGTCTGCTGATGGCAGGACGCGCAAGAGATCTCTCCGGCAGGCTGCTCTGCGTGGGGATGGCTGCGCTCCTTGCCTTTCAGAGTTTTGCCAATATCGCAGTCGCTACGGGAGTTTTTCCGAATACAGGACTGCCGCTTCCGTTTATCAGTTATGGGGTAAGCTCCCTGATGAGTATATACATTGGTATCGGAGTGATTTTGAATGTCGGACTTCAAAGGAAACTTAATACCTGATTAAAAAGGAGGATACACATATGAATATTGGATTGCTTGCGCATAATTCCAAAAAGAAACTGATGCAGAATTTTTGTATTGCATACCGCGCGATCCTGAGTAAGCATAGTTTATATGCCACCGGGGCTACCGGACGGCTTGTAGAAGAAGTAACAAATCTGAATGTGCACAAATTCCTCGCCGGAAATCTTGGCGGTGCGGAACAGCTTGCTGCGCAGATCGAACATAATGAGATCGATATGTTAATTATACTGAGAGATCCGACGGCTCCGGCAACGCCCGAATCAAGCTTTGGCGATATGATTACGTTATGTGATCTGTACAATATTCCTGTGGCGACAAACCTTGCTACGGCCGAGCTGCTGATCAAGGCTCTTGAACGTGGTGATCTGGAGTGGCGTGAAATGTACAGGTAGGATTATGCGGAAACAATTGAAACGTATCCTGCTTTCTTCGGCGGTTCTTTTATGCTTGTTGTCCGGATGCAGCGGTTATGCGGTCCCTTCTTCCGCAGCTGCGCCTGTCCGGTATCTGGATCTTTCTTCCCAGCGGGCTGAAGGGATGGCTGCAGGACTTTGCGTCATAGATGGGAGCGAAGACGCGCCGGATTCTGCCGTAATCGGAGAAGCAGCCTGTGTTTTTGCAGATGACGGAAGCAAAGTGATTCTGCAGAGAAATCCATTTGAAAAGCTTTATCCGGCCAGTATCACCAAAATCATGACTGCGCTGACTGCAATCCGTTACGGTTCTCTGACAGATATTGTGACCGTTGGGGAGGAAACCGTTATTACGGAAACCGGAGCATCTCTGTGCAAAATTTCTCCAGGCGACACCCTGACGATGGAACAGCTATTATACGGCCTGATGCTGCCATCCGGCAATGATGCGGCCGCTGCTATTGCAGTAGCCATATCAGGAAGCATTGAAGATTTTGCACAGCTGATGAATGAAGAGGCATACCGGATCGGGGCAACCGGTACTCATTTTATCAATCCTCATGGACTGCACGATGAAAATCATTATACAACGGCATATGATTTATATCTGATTATGCATGAGGCGCTCCGGGAGCCGATATTTCGTCAGATTATCGGTACGGCCTCTTATACTGCGGAATATACCGACAGCAGCGGTGCTGTCAAAACGCAGATCTGGGAAAACAGTAATCAGTATCTGACCGGAGAGCGTGAACTTCCGGATGGATTTTCCATTATTGGCGGAAAAACCGGCACAACAAAGGCTGCCGGATACTGTCTGATTCTGGCCACTGTCAACGCGGAGGGAGAGGAGTATATATCTGTTATTCTCAAATCGGACAGCAGGCAGCATCTTTATGATGATATGGACAGGATAATTTATGAAATTGGCAATTAATCGTTGCGTCTTTTGGCAATTTATACTATAATTATAAACAAGTTCATTTGATTTACGTCTTTTATACGATTTCAATAAAACCCAAGGAGGATAATTATTATGGTGCAGATCATTGCAGGAAATAAGGGGAAGGGGAAAACCAAATATCTTTTGGAGATGGCGAACAATAAGATCAAGGAAGCGGAAGGTTCTATTGTATATCTGGACAAGAGTGCCAAGCATATGTATGAGCTGAATAATCGTATCCGTCTGATCAATGTCAACGAATTTCCGATTCTTGACAGCCATGGATTTATAGGATTTATTGCCGGTATCATCTCTCAGGATCACGATATTGAGACGATGTATCTGGACAGTTTTCTGAAGCTTTCCTGCCTGGAGGGAGAAGATTTAACAGAAACATTGGTTTTACTTGACAAGCTTGGCACCAAATATTCCCTGAATTTTGTGCTCAGCATATCCAAAGACGCTGTTGACCTTCCGGAACAGTTTCAGAAGGATGTTGTTATTTCCCTTTAATCTGCGTTGCAATTGGTATATAAGAGGACTTTTTAAGTCCTCTTTTTTACCTTTCAGGAGGGGGTTTGCTTGGCCAAAAAGAAAAAGAACGCAAAGATTGTACGATATCGCCGCCCGCTGAATATTAATATCGGCATGATTATATTTGCCATCATTTTTCTGTATATGATATTCAGCGTATACACGTATCTGAAGAAAGATAAAATTCAGTTTTATGAAGTAGTTGAGGGCACGATTGTAAATGATCGTGAGTATACCGGCATCGCGGTTCGTGAAGAAAAGGTTCAATACACGGATCGGGCCGGATATATCAATTACTATGTCAGAGAAGGGAAAAGAGCCGGGATCGGCACCAGGATCTATTCGATCGATGAAACCGGCAGTCTGGCTTCTTTTCTGGAGGATCACCCGGAGGCAAATATAACGCTTACCGATGCCAATATCACTGACATTAAGCGGCAGCTGTCTTCCTTTGCTATGAGCTGGAACCATGCAGATTTCAATACCGTTTATAATCTGTATTCCACACTGGAAGCTACTGTACTGGAATATGTTAATTTTAACACGGTAGGAAGCCTGGATTCTCTGATTGAGCAAACCGGTGCATCTCTGCAACAGGTGAAAGCGCCGGAATCCGGAGTGGTTTCCTATGCCATTGACGGTTATGAAGATTTTGTGCCGGAACAGATTGCGGCAGATACCTTTGAACATTCCGGCTACAGTAAAGCGATTACCAAGGCAGGACAGCGAATTGAAGAAAATGCTCCGGTCTATAAACTGGTGACATCCGACAGCTGGAGTCTGATCTTTCCGTTATCGGATGATGATATGGAGGAATATGCCGATCTGACTTCTCTGCATGTTTCCTTTGACAGTTCAGATCTGGAAACGGACGGAGATTTTTCTGTTATAACGGGAAGCGATGGTGCTTCTTATGGAAAGCTTGATTTTAACAAATATATGGTGCAGTTTATCGGTGATCGTTTTATCCGGTTTGAGGTAGATTCGGAGCGTGCTTCCGGCCTGAAAATCCCGGTAAAAGCCGTGACGACCAAGAGTTTCTATCTGGTCCCTCTCGGATATCTCAGTTCCGGCGGAGACAGCAGTGACACTGGATTTTTAAAGGAATCCTATTCGGAAAACGGTACTGCGGTGGATTTTGTACCGACGACGATTTATTATTCTACGGATGAATATTATTATATCGATATGAGTGAAGACGCTGAGATTAAAGCAGGGGATTATCTGGTAAAACCGGACTCTGATGAACGGTACCAGGTGGGAGCGAGCGATACCCTTCAGGGTGTTTATAATATCAATAAGGGATATGCTGTTTTTAAACAGATCGATATTTTAAATTCCAACAATGAATATTACACCGTTCGCAAGGGAATGAATTATGGTCTTTCCGTTTACGATCACATAGTATTGAACGCCGATACCGTTTACGAGGGGCAGCTGGTGTATCAATAATATCTGTCTGATATCGGATATCCGGTTGAAATGGCATATAAAAATGGAGGTAAAGCAAATGAGTGCGGCTATTGAGGAAAACCTGACACAGGTGCGAAAAAAAATCCGCGCCGCCTGTGAGCGGAGCGGAAGAAATTATGAAGATGTAACTCTTATCGCTGTCAGCAAGACCAAGCCAATTGAAGATCTGCAGACTGCATATGCGGCAGGAGCGAGGGATTTTGGTGAAAATAAAGTGCAGGAAATTCTTGCCAAAGCGCCTGCGATGCCTGCTGACGCGAGATTTCATATGATCGGTCATCTGCAGCGCAATAAGGTGCGTCAGGTGATCGGACCGGCTGTGATGATTCATTCGGTTGATTCTCTGCGGCTGGCAGAACACATTGAGCAGGAAGCAGCGAAGGAAAACCTTACCGTTGATATTCTTCTGGAAGTGAATGTGGCAGGAGAGGAGAGCAAATTCGGTCTGGCTCCGGAAGATGTTCTGGATCTGGTGCTTGCTGTAAGCAAATTTCCACATGTGCATATCTGCGGCCTGATGACGATTGCGCCTTATGTCGATGATCCGGAGGATAATCGTGAAATTTTTAAAAAATTATATCGATTATCTGTTGACATTAACAGTAAAAACATTGATAATGTTACTATGCGTGTGCTTTCTATGGGAATGACCGGGGACTATGAAGTCGCCGTCGAAGAGGGCGCAACGATGATTAGAGTCGGGACCGGAATTTTTGGTGCCAGATAAAGGGAATGGAGAGAGTATTATGGGCTTATTGGACAGATTAATGGACACCATGCGGTTAAACGGTGATGATGACGAATACTTTGACGACGAGGATGATTACGAGGCGGAAAAGCCGGCAAAAAAGCCACTTTTTCCTGTTGCGCATGATAATGATGACGATGACGAGGAGGAGGATCCGAAACCCCGTTTCTTTTCACGCCAGTCCAAAGTTGTACCTATGAAACGCGCGATGGAGGTATCGCTGATCAAACCGAGCACCATTGATGATGGCAGCCTGATCGCTGATTATCTGCTTGCAGGAAAGGCAGTTGTTCTGAATATGGAAGGTATTCATACGGAACTTGCACAGCGGATTATTGATTTTGCATCCGGGGCGGCATATTCTATGAATGGCAACCTGCAGAAGATTTCCAGCTTTATTTTCATTGTAACGCCGGAATCAGTTGAACTTTCCGGAGATTTTCAGGATTTGCTCAATGGGAACAATATTGATGTTTCCGGTTTGAATATCCATCTGTGATATCCTGATATTTTAGAAATAAGATTCATAAAGCAGGCAATTTTTCCCCGGCAGGGAGATATTGTTTGCTTTCTTTTCTTTATGCACAGAAACATTAATTCAGAAACACGAAAGGGGGCTATTATGTCCGAACGATTAACCGTACATCAGGATGGCAATGCCATTTATGATATTCTGATCGAGCCGGAATTTGACTGTCTGGGGAAGGCGACAGCGGATGCGCTGGATATACGAAACCATAAGATCTGTATCGTGACTGACAGCAATGTTGCGCCGCTTTATGCAGATACGGTAAAAAAACAGCTGGAGTCCTGCTGCAGCAGGGTGGATATCTATATCTTTCCAGCCGGTGAAGAATATAAAAATCTGGATGTTGTCCGCAGGATATACGAATATCTGATTCTTAACCACTATGACCGCGGTGACTGCCTTGCTGCTCTGGGCGGCGGTGTAACAGGGGATCTGTGTGGGTTTACAGCAGCAACCTATCTCAGAGGTATTTCTTTTATCCAGATACCTACAACGCTTTTGTCACAGGTGGATTCCAGTATCGGCGGTAAGACCGGCGTTGATTTTGACGCATATAAAAATATGGTAGGAGCATTTCATATGCCTTCGCTCGTTTATATCTGCACCTCGACGTTAAAGACGCTGGATGACGAGCAGTTTGCGTGTGGGATGGGTGAGATCATTAAACATGGCCTGATCCGGGACTCAGCTTATTTTGAATGGCTGGGGCAGAATACTGACGCGATCAATGCCAGAGACCTGCAGCTGTGTGAGCAGATGATTCTGGTCAGTGATAATATTAAGCGGGTAGTTGTGGAAAAAGACCCGACAGAAAAGGGAGACCGCGCTTTCCTGAATTTTGGCCATACCCTGGGACACGCAATTGAAAAGCTGATGAACTTTAAACTGTACCACGGACAATGCGTGGCATTGGGCTGCGTTGCCGCAGCTTATCTGTCAGCGTCCAGAGGGAATCTTACCATGGCTGAGGTAGAGAGTATTCGTGAAATGATGCTGCGTTTTCATCTGCCGGTAGATTTGACTGCTTTTCACCTGGAGCCGGAAAAAATTGTAGCGGCCACAAAAAATGATAAAAAAATGGAGTCAGGGAAAATTAAGTTTGTGCTTCTTAGCCGGATTGGTGACGCTTATATTGATCGCACGATATCGGACGCTGAAATGATAAATGCGCTCAGATGGATCGGCGGAGGTGCCCATGAAGTCTAAATTACAGAATCTGGGTATGTGGGTGATCCTGTCCGGAATCCTGATTGCAGCAGATCGCTGGACTAAGAGTCTGGCTGTGCTGCATTTACAGGGACAGGAGCCGATTGTGTTAATACCTGGAGTATTTGAATTGCTTTATTCCGAAAACCGCGGCGCTGCTTTTGGCGTTATGCAGGGGCGTCAGACCGTGTTTCTGGTGATCGCCGCCGCGGTGCTGGTGGCGTCCTTTTATGCCATGTGGAAACTGCCGGATTTTTCGCAAAAACGATATCATTGGCTGAAAATCTGCATATGTATGATATCAGCCGGCGCCGTAGGAAATATGATTGACCGGATTGCCTGTGGATATGTGGTAGACTTTTTATATGTCCGTCTGATTGATTTTCCAGTATTCAATGTGGCGGATATCTGCGTGACCTGCGCGGCGTTTCTGCTGGTAATGCTGATGATGTTTTACTATACGGATGAGGAACTGGAAGTTCTCCATTTTTCTTTTCACAGGTAAAACTGATGCACATGATCGCGTAAGGAATGGCTACTTACGCAGCCCATGAATTCTATCGAACAGGATATATTTACAGGAGGGGGAAAGAATGCGCTTAAGCCGCATTCTTTTCTCACAGAAGGAAGGAAACATTATGATTCGCAATATTATGGTGGATGAGGATGACGGACTCCGGATTGATCGATATCTTGCGGACCACTGCGGGGATCTTACCCGCTCTTATCTGCAGAAGATTCTCAGGGACGGCGGCGTGCAGGTAAACGGAAAAACTCCCAGAAGCAGCTACAAGGTTGTCTGCGGCGATCATATTTCTCTTGACGTTCCGGAAGCAGTGGAACCAGAGATCCTTCCTGAGGAAATGCCGCTTGACATTCTATACGAAGATGACGATATCCTGCTTGTCAATAAGCCGAAGGGCATGGTTGTTCATCCGGCGGCCGGACATAGCTCCGGTACTTTGGTCAATGGGCTGATAGCACATTGCCAGGGAAGCCTTTCCGGAATTAACGGTGTGATGAGACCGGGTATCGTTCATCGGATTGACCGGGATACGACCGGTGTCCTGATCGTATGCAAAAATGATATGGCACACAATCATATTGCAGTACAGTTGAAAGAACATTCCATCAAACGAAAATATTTTGCCATTGTGCACGGTGTAATCAAAGAAGATTCCGGTACCGTGGATGCGCCAATCGGCAGACATCCGACCGACCGCAAGAAAATGAGCATCAATCCCAGAAATGGAAAGAGGGCAGTTACCCATTATCAGGTTCTTCAGCGATTTTCCAGGTATACGTATATCGAATGTCAGCTGGAAACCGGAAGAACACACCAGATCCGCGTTCATATGGCATCGATTGGTCATCCGATCCTGGGTGATCGTGTCTACGGACCGGCGAAATGTCCCTATCCGGAACTGGAGGGGCAGACGCTCCATGCCGGGATCCTGGGTATTGTTCATCCGCGAAGCGGAGAATGGATGGAATTTTCTGCACCTTTGCCTGAATATTTCAGAAAATTATTAGAAAAGATTGACTGATTCTATACTTTTTGAAATATTTGTGTTATAATACAGTTAGTTGGGACAGTAATCACCGTCAAACTTCACTTCATAAGTTTCTGAAAGGGGTGTTTTTATGAAAGGGAATCTTGTTATTACAATCGGAAGGCAGTGTGGCAGCGGAGGAAAAAAGATCGGCGAGATGCTGGCAGAGCAGCTTGGAATAAAATGTTACGATAAAGAACTTCTTAATCTGGCTGCAAAGCACAGCGGTCTGTGTGAGGAATTATTTGAAACCCATGATGAGAAACCGACAAGCAGTTTCTTATATTCATTGGTTATGGATACGTATTCGGTCGGGTATGCGTCTCCTTCCTATCTGGATATGCCGATCAATCATAAAATTTTCCTTGCCCAGTTTGATTCGATCAAAAAGCTGGCTGAGGAAGAATCCTGTGTAATCGTAGGCCGATGCGCGGATTATGCACTTGCTGATTATCCGAATACAGCAACCGTATTTATCTGCGGAGATGATAATGTAAAGATTGAATATCTGAAAGATCTTTATAAGATCGATGCGGCAAAGGCAAAGGAAATTATGGTCAAGACAGATAAAAAGCGCGCCAGCTATTATAATTATTACTCCAGTAAAAAATGGGGAGATGCGAAAAGCTATGATCTGTGCATCAACAGCAGCAAACTTGGATTTGAAGGCAGCGTAGAGATTATCAAACAGTTTGCACTGGCAAAGCAGGCATACGCGAAGAAGGCATAATCCCTTGACATTAAGAGCAGATGGGAACACAGTTTTGCTGGTAATCAAAAACAAATGAGAATGTCCGTTTAGGAAAAGCTCCGTTTGTCGGTTTTAAGCCGGAAACGGAGCTTTTTTTGACAAAAGCAAAAATAAATATAATAGAAAGACAGGAGATTCTCTCAGGGCTTTAATTCATCATGCGGAAAAGACCGATAACCTTACCAAGGATCTGTACCTCATTGACGATAATCGGATCCATCGAGTCATTTTCCGGCTGGAGACGAAAATGGCCGTTTTCCTTATAAAATGTCTTTACTGTAGCGGAATCCTCAATCAGTGCGACGACAATATCACCGTTTCTGGCCGTCTTAGCCTGCTCGACAATGACACTGTCTCCATCCAGAATACCGGCATTGATCATACTTTCACCATGAACATGCAGCATAAAGGTCTCAGCATTCGGAAGAATATTGGCCGGAATCGGAAAATAATCTTCAATATTTTCTTCAGCCAGAATCGGCTGACCAGCTGCGACAGAGCCGATGATCGGTACCTGAACCATCTCTCTGCGGGCGAAACCAAAAGTATCATCCAGGATCTCGATTGCCCGCGGTTTTGTCGGATCCCGCCGGATATAACCGTTTTTCTCCAGGGATTCCAGATGAGAATGTACCGATGAAGTGGACTTCAGATGCACAGCTTCGCAAATCTCACGAACCGCCGGCGGATATCCCTTCTTTAAAATATTTTCCTTAATGTATTCTAAAATTTCCTGTTGCTTCGCAGTAATCCTCCCATACGACATAAGTCAATGACCTCCGTTGAAATCAAAATATCAATCTGAAAAACCGATTCAAAATATCAATCTGCAAATGCGGAACTGAAAATATCCGACTGCCGTAAATCAATTATATACTAACATACATTTTACGAAAAAGCAAACGGTTGTTCGAAAAATAATGAAGAAACCATTGACAAACGTTTGTTCGAATTGTATAATCAGATTAGCAAAACAGAACAGATGTTCTTTTAAACCGTTTAAATCGGAGGTGCGTTTATGAGTAGTAAGATTATTGATAACAGCAGATTTCGTGAGTACAGGACGGAAAACAGAGATGGGAAGGTCTGCAGATGGGAAGATCGAAGGGCAGAACAACAAATATCTGCAGTGAAAGTAAAACGCCTGAGAAAGAAAAATAACATAAAAAACTTTATAATTATTGTGCTTATGGTACTGGCTTTTTGTTCAGGGTTTTTCGGACACAGTCTGTTAATAAACGCACATGCAGAAGAAAAAACAGAACCGGGCCACAACCGATATTATACCAGTGTGCAGTTAAAAAAAGGCGACAGCCTGTGGAACATTGCAAAAGACTATGCCGACGGGACTGGTTTCAGTACACTTGAATACATGGAAGAATTAAAACGGTTAAATCATCTGGAAAGTGAAAATATTCATGCCGGTGAATATCTTACCGTAGTGTATTTTAATTGATTCTACGGAAATCAATAATTTTTGACTGTTAAAAGAGAAACGACTATAATAAAAGTTGCAAATACACGCAAGAATAATT
>JAJBUA010000098.1 GCA_020860565.1 Clostridiales bacterium | reverse complement strand
TTTAAACAATACCTTTCAAGAGGAAAAATGGAAATTTTCGTCCGATTTTCTTTGAAATTCCGCCATTTTTCAATGTCTTAGATATTCCGGAACCGTTTATGCCGCTGTTCCACGATCTCCTCGGATGTCTTTCCCGCACAGGACTGGAAAAAGTTCTTCATGTGCCGGTCGATGATGCGGCCGATCTCCTCCACATTATCTATGCTGGCCGGCTCGTCCTCACAGATAATACGCTCGATGATGCCCATCTCATACAGATCCTCTGCTGTCATCTTCATCACCTTCGCCGCTTCGTCCGCTCTCTTTGCGTCCTTCCATAAGATCGACGCGAAGCCTTCCGGCGACAGGATCGAATACGTCGCGTTCTCCATCATCCAGACTTCGTTTGCCACTGCCAGCGCCAGCGCGCCGCCGCTGCCTCCCTGACCGGTGATGATCGAAAGAACCGGCACCTTTAACGCAGACATCTCAAAGAGGTTTCGCGCGATCGCCTCGCCCTGGCCTCTTTCCTCCGCTTCCTTGCCCGGATACGCGCCAGGCGTATCGACAAAGCAGATAACCGGCCGGTTAAAGCGCTCTGCCTGCTTCATCAGACGCAGCGCCTTGCGGTAGCCCTCCGGAGACGGCATCCCGAAGTTATGCTTCATGCACTCCTGCGGCGTCTTCCCTCTCTCCTGTCCGATGACCGTCACCGGCATCCCACAATAGGAAGCGATACCGCCGATAATCGCACTGTCGTCACCGTAATAACGGTCCCCGTGCAGTTCCATAAAATCATCAAATAAAATATGAATATAGTCGCTCGCCATCAGACGTCCGGCCTTGCGTGACTGATGAACCGTCTCCCACGGTTCCTTCTGACGACCGATAATCTTATTCAGTGTCTTCTGACGCATAATGCCGGAAAACGGCGCCCTGCGGCTCTTTAAGCTTTCTCCGTTCTGATCGGCAGTCAATTGAGAAACCTTCTCGGATATCATCCCGGCAACCGACGGATGCTGGTGATTTTCCTCCGACCAGTTATGCCAGTTGTGCTCCTGGCTGTGAAGCTTTAAGATCTGTCCCAGCACATCCCTCTGGTCTTTTCTCTCGACAACCCGGTCGACAAAGCCATGATCCTGCTGGAATTCCGCGCGCTGAAATCCTTCCGGCAGCTTCTGGTTGATCGTCTGCTCGATGACACGCGGACCGGCAAAACCGATCAGCGCGCCCGGCTCTGCCAGAATAATGTCGCCCAGCATCGCGAAACTCGCGGTTACGCCGCCCGTCGTCGGATCGGTCAGAACACTGATATAAAGCAGTCCTGCGTCTGAATGTTCTTTCACTGCAGCAGAAGTCTTTGCCATCTGCATCAGCGAAACAATGCCCTCCTGCATCCTCGCTCCGCCGGAAGCCGAATAAATCGTAACCGGCAGCTTCTCCGCCGTCGCACGCTCGATCGCGCGGGTAATCTTCTCGCCCATATTATGACCCATGCTGCTCATCAGGAAACGGCCGTCACAGACGATGATCGCGGTATCAAACCCATGAATCTGCATCCGTCCGGTCACAACCGCCTCGTTCAGACCGGTCTTTTCCTTCGCCGCCGCGATCTTGCCCTCATATCCCGGGAACTTCAGCGGATTGACCGGTTCCATCTCGCGGTCCCACTCTTCAAACGTCCCCTCGTCGGCAAGCATCTCGATCCTCAGATAAGCGTCGATACGGAAATATCCGCCGCACTTCGGGCAGATATAGAGATTGTCCTTTGCCTCCTGCGCCAGGATGGGCTCGCCACATTTATTGCATCGTCTCCAGAGATCTCTCTGATCCTCCGGCGTAAATGCCGTCGGACGGCTCTGAATCTTCTCCGGCTTTTTGGCCGCCGACTTTTCCTCCGGCACATCTCCTGCGGTTTCCTGCACCTGCACAGACACTTCCTCAACCTGTACGGAAACCTCAATCGGATTGTCCTGTCTCCCAAACAACTGCTTAAACGGATTTTTCAACTTTATTCTCCTCACTCTGACAATATTTTGACTTTCAAACTATTGCATAGCATACTCAATTTCCCATTATTTGTCAATCGAAATATTTATCGTCCTGTGACCTGTCACATGCGTCAAACGATTTCCCTCGGTTTCGCGAATATATCCTTCCTGTTTTCCGGTTTTTTCCACAAGCGGAATTCCTGCGGCGTCATACCAAGATTTTTCTTAAATACACTGGCATAATAGCTCGGCGTCTGAAATCCGCAAAGGCCGGATATCTCCGTAACCGACAACTGAGTTTCTCTCAATGCCTGACAGCTTCTCAGCAGCCGGTACTTCGTCAGGTACTGAGTCGGCGTCTGCGAGGCAAACTCCTGAAACAGGCTGCAGCACAGACTCCGGCAGACTCTCCCGGACGATGCCATATCATCAATCGTCATTTTTTCCGAAAAATGATTTCGGATATAATTCGTCATCAGCAGGAACTCCTGATAATGTTTGTTATCCATGTGCTGATCCCTGACGACCTGAATATGCTTTCCGATGCCTGAACAGATCATGGCAATTCTGGACACCAGTGACAGGGGATCTCCTTCTTTTATTTCTTTTTCCGTCTCAGATATTCCCTCCAGGATCCGGTTCTGCCAGGGAATATCCGGAGACAGACAGATATAATCCTCATTATTCAGGCCGAATTTTGCCATCAGGTAATCATCAATCGATCGGCAGTTTTTCGCAAAAAGGTCCGTATGCACGATCATGATACAATATTCGCAGTCAATCTTTCCCGGCGAAAACCCATAATGCAGCCGTCCGCTGTTGACAAAAAGGCCATGTCCCTCTTCTAACCGGATAATCTCACCATTTACAAAGTAATACATGGTTCCCCGGTCAATTTTTATAAATTCCAGATCCGGATGCCAGTGACATAACGACATATGTTCCGATTCGATTAACTCTTCTCTGCGCAAAAAGACCGGCAGTCCCTCTATATTATAATTCAGTTCCTCCGACAGATCCGGAGATACCACCAGTGAAAATTTCATTTTTCCCTCCCTGACACGCGCAATATCAATATCCTGTATGAAAATCCCGCCCTGAGGGCTTTTTATTCCATAGAATGTACTTTCTCTGGAATAAAAAACTTCCTGCAGGTCAGAATAAGTATGAGAGTTTTCTTCCTGCATTTCCATTTGATCAATCAGTCCTATAAAATACAATATTGATAGTATCATACCCAATTTTGCAGGAAAAATCAACCAAAATGCACTATAATAATATTTTAGTTACATGGTAACTTTATACAATGAAAAGGAGGGGAATTACGAATGGTTGGAATTATTTTAGCCAGTCATGGAGAATTTGCGAAGGGCATCATGCAATCCGGCTCGATGGTCTTTGGCGAACAGCCCAACCTTGCTGCCTGCTGCCTGCAGCCCAGCATGGGGCCTGCCGACATCCGCAAGCAGATGGAAGACGCAATCGCATCCTTTGAGGATCCGGACAATGTTCTGTTCCTGGTCGATCTCTGGGGCGGCACGCCGTTTAACCAGGCGAGCGCACTGATTGCCGGACATGAGGACAAATGGGCCATCGTCACCGGACTCAATCTGCCGATGCTGATCGAAGCTTACGCAGACCGCATGGGGATGCAGACCGCACACGAGGTAGCGGCCGCAATCCTGCAGCCGGGCAGAGACGGGGTGAAGGTCAATCCGGAATCTCTCGAACCCAAGAAAGAGGCTCCGAAAGCAGCTGCAGCCGCAGCTCCGACTGGAAGACTGCCGGAGGGGACAGTCGTCGGAGACGGTAAGATCAAATACGTCCTCGCGCGTATCGACTCCCGTCTGCTCCATGGACAGGTTGCAACCGCATGGTCCAAGACCGTACAGCCGACCCGTATCATCGTCGTTTCGGATGGCGTTGCTCATGATGATCTGCGCAAAAAGCTGATTACTGAGGCGGCGCCGCCAGGGGTAAAGGCAAATGTTATCCCGATCGACAAGATGATTCAGGTTGCTAAAGACCCGCGTTTCGGCAATACCAAGGCTTTGCTTCTGTTTGAGACTCCGCAGGACGCGCTGCGCGCGATCGAAGGCGGCGTAGAAGTCAAGGAACTGAACATCGGTTCCATGGCTCACTCAGTCGGCAAAGTCGCTGTCAATAAGGTTCTCTCTCTGGGGCCGGACGACGTCAAGACCTTTGACCGTCTCAAGGAACTGGGGATCGGATTTGACGTCCGCAAGGTGCCTTCGGATTCTAAGGAAGACATGAACGCAATCATCGAGCGGGCGAGAACTGAATTAAAGATGTAAAGAAGGAGGAAAAACAATGTCAGCTATATCTGTAGTTCTGGTATTGATTGTCGCCTTCCTCGCCGGTATGGAAGGTATTCTGGATGAATTTGAGTTCCATCAGCCGCTGGTAGCGTGCACGCTGATCGGACTGGTAACCGGCAACCTGGAAGCAGGCATCGTTCTCGGCGGTTCCCTGCAGATGATCGCCCTTGGATGGGCAAACATCGGCGCGGCTGTCGCGCCGGACGCGGCTCTCGCGGCTGTCGCCTCTTCTCTGATCCTGGTCAAGGGCGGACAGGGCGTTGCGGGCGTTTCCACCGCAATCGCGGTAGCCATCCCGCTGGCAGTTGCCGGCCTCTTCCTCACCATGATCGTTCGTACTCTGTCTGTTGCCTGTGTTCACCGTATGGACGCAGCTGCTGAGCAGGGTAACTTCGCAGGCGTAGAGGCATGGCACATCATCGCCATCGTTATGCAGGGTCTGCGTATCATGCTCCCGGCAGCGGCTTTGCTCTTTATCCCGACTGAGACTGTAGCCGGTCTGCTGAACTCGATGCCGGCATGGCTGACCGACGGTATGTCCATCGGCGGCGGCATGGTTGTAGCCGTTGGTTACGCGCTGGTTATCAACATGATGGCTACCGCAGAAGTATGGCCGTTCTTCATCATCGGCTTCTGTCTGGCGGCAGTATCTGAACTCACCCTGATCGCTCTGGGCGCAATTGCGATCGCGATCGCCCTGATCTATCTGAATCTGTCTGAGGGCGGCGGCTGCGGCACCGGCGGTGGCGGCGGAAATGTCGGCGATCCTCTGGATGACATTCTGAATGATTATTAATGAGAAGGAGGGAAAAGAAATGGCAGATAAAAAAATTACCTTATCAAGAAGTGATCGTTTAGCGGTTGCAATCCGTTCTACCTTCCTTCAGGGTTCCTGGAACTATGAACGTATGCAGAACGGCGGATGGTGCTTTGCCATGATCCCCGCGATCAAGAAGCTCTATCCTAATAAAGAAGACCAGATCGCTGCTTTAAAGCGTCATCTGGAATTCTTCAATACACATCCTTATGTTGCTTCCCCGGTACTCGGTGTTACTCTGGCTCTTGAGGAAGAAAAGGCCAACGGCGCTCCGGTCGACGACGTCGCGATTCAGGGTGTGAAGATCGGTATGATGGGACCGTTAGCCGGTGTCGGCGACCCGGTATTCTGGTACACGGTACGTCCGATCCTCGGCGCGCTGGGTGCTTCGCTGGCAATGAGCGGCAATATCCTCGGACCGATCCTCTTCTTCGTCCTCTGGAATGTGATCCGCTGGTGCTTTATGTGGTACACGCAGGAATTCGGCTATCGCGCAGGCAGCGCAATCACGGACGACCTCTCCGGCGGTCTGCTGCAGAAGGTTACCAAAGGCGCTTCTATCCTGGGTATGTTTGTGTTAGGTTCGTTGATCGAGCGGTGGGTATCTATCAACTGGACGCCGGTCGTATCCACGGTACAGCTTTCTGAGGGCGCTTACATCGAATGGGATCAGCTCCCGGGCGGCGGCGAAGGAATCAAGATGGCATTTCAGCAGTACCTGTCCGGCATGTCGCTGGATCCGACTACGGTCACTACCCTGCAGGATAACCTGGATTCTCTGATTCCGGGATTCTCCGCGGTGCTGCTTACCCTGCTCTGCATGTGGCTGCTGAAGAAAAATATTTCCCCGATCGTTATCATCCTTGGCCTGTTCGTGGTTGGTATCCTCTTCCATGTAATCGGTCTGATGTAATGTCGTATGGCGCAGTCTTTAAATACCAAAGTTGACTATGTTACGGACGCGACCTCTTATTCGGGGCTTAACTCTTATGGGAAGATCATGATCGGCGACCGGGCCTTTGAGTATTACAATGGTCGTAAGGTTGAGGATTATATCCAGATTCCCTGGGAGGACGTCGACTATGTAATCGCTTCCGTGATGTTTAAGGGAAAGTACATTCCCCGTTTTACTGTTCGCACCAGGGCACGCCGCGATTTTTCTTTTGCGGCTAAGAAGCCGAAGGTGTTGCTGCGGGCGATCAATAAGTATGTTCCTTCGGATCATATGGTGCGGTCGCTGACGCTCATGGGTGTGATTAAGAGACGGGTGATGGAAAGGTTTGGGAAATAAAATGGAGGCCGTGAATGGGCGCTGCCTGTTCACGGTCTTGTTTTATTCTGCTTTATTGGTAAAGAGTCCGTCCCTGAGAGGGAAACATATCCTCCGAGGACCGCTTGCGCTTAAGTTTTCACGTAACGGTACTAAGTTCGCAGGAAAAGCCCCCTGCTCACTAAGTGCCGGCGTGAAAAATGTCCTCTGCGGATATGTTTCCCTCTCAGGGACTAGTTTATCGATATCGGTAAGTTTAAAGAGCCTGTTCAGGAGCGAAGAACTACCATCCTGCAAATTTTATCTGTTAAAGCGACAATCTCCTACTTCCGATATGCATCACGTATTTTTATAAGTCCCCTCAATGACAATGTCTCACTCTCTTCATAGGAAATCTCGCCCAGTTCCACCTTCTCTGCATAGATGGTCTCGCTGATCTCAGGAAGCCGTACTTTCTTTACGCCCCGGACTAATTGCTCCAGAGACGCCGGTGCGTTGATATGCTCCAGTTCATAGAGTCCCTGTCCGGAGGTAATCATCCCGGAGGAAAACACATCCGTGATCTGACAGTCATAATCCCGTTCCAGTTCCTCCAGTGTTTCCTTCACGGTCATAAACAGAGACTGATTTCCGGAGCTTTCTGCCGCGCCTGCTCCGGACCGTTTCCTGCAGCGGGTTAAGATCGTTTCTCCATCCATCAGGATAAACCGGGTATTAGTTGTGCCTCCATCGATCAGTACATGACACTGCTTCATCTATCTGTTCTCCCTTCTTTGACAGCAATTTTCCTCTTCCGTCTTGATTATAGGTTAGCTTTTCTGAAAATACAAGCATGAGTGTCATATCCAACAGTCTCTTCGTATGGATCCCTGAAATTTAACTATAGGCAAAAGGGCTAAAATCAAGTATAATGATACCGAACAGCGTAAGATATTTCATTATCATAATTTTACATCGTAACCATAAATTTTTCAACAGACAGGGGGAAGTGTAGATCTATGGCCAGAATATTTAACACCGAAGGTTATTGTAATCCAAAATGGCATTATATGGTTGATTTGTCCGAACGTCTGACTGAAATCCGTTCTATGGTAGACAGGGGACAATATTTTTCCATTCACCGGGCCAGACAATATGGAAAAACAACGCTTTTAGCCGCGCTGACTGATTATCTGAAAAAGGACTATGAGATCGTGAGTCTGGATTTTCAGGCTTTGAGTTCTTCTGCATTTAAAAGTGAATCGGCGTTTGTGGCAGCATTTTCCAGGGAGCTTTTCTATTCGGTCAGAACCTTTCCAGACGCTGTCAGTGAAAATCTCCGTTTGCTTGCAGGCAGGACCGGCGAGGAATTCTACCTTCAGGATCTGTTGTGGATTCTGAGAAACTGGAGTGAAACATGCAATCGAAAAATCGTTCTGATTATCGATGAAGTAGATTCTGCAACCAATAATCAGATATTTATGGATTTTCTCGCTCAGCTTCGCCTCTATTATCTGACAAGAGAAAAAACGGCAACTTTCCATTCCGTGATTCTCGCAGGTGTTTATGATGTCCGCAACCTTAAAAAAAAGCTTCGCCCGGAAGAAGATCGCAGAAATAACAGTCCCTGGAACATTGCTGCGGAATTTAATATTGATATGAGCTTTTCTACCGACGACATTGCCGGAATGCTGAAAGATTATGAAGCAGACTTTCATACCGGTATGGATATTGCAAAGATGGCCGGTCTTCTCTATGATTATACTTCCGGATACCCCTATCTGGTTTCCCGTCTCTGCAAATTAATGGATGAACGTGTGCCAAAAATGGAACCCTTTTCAGATAAACGCAATGCCTGGACGAAAAGCGGATTTACCGAAGCTCTGAAAATTCTGCAAAATGAAATGAACCCGCTCTACCAGTCGCTGAAGGGCAAGCTGGAAGATTATCCCCAGCTGCGTAATGTCCTGTATGAGCTTCTTTTTACCGGCAAGCCGATCCCCTATACGATCATGAATGATTATATTGAGATTGCTGTCATGTTCGGCTTTATAAAAAACAGGAATGGAACCGCCGTCATATCCAATCGTATCTTTGAGACGGTTCTCTATAACTGGTTTATTTCCGAAGAATACATGAATAACCGTATGTATGATCTGGGAGTGAAAGAGAAAAACCAGTTTATCGCAGGAGGACATTTGAACGTCCGTCGAATTCTGGAAAAATTTGTTGAAACCTTTGATGATCTGTATGGCGATCAGGAAGAAACCTTTCTGGAAGATGTCGGAAGGCGTTATTTCATGCTCTTCTTAAAGCCAATCATCAATGGTGTCGGAAACTGCTATGTGGAAGCAGAAACACGAAACCATGAACGAATGGATCTCGTGATCGATTATTGTGGAGAACAGTTTGTCATAGAATTAAAGATCTGGCGGGGAAATGCCTATCTCGAACGAGGCGAACAACAGCTTTTCGACTATCTTAACTATTTTCATTTAGAAAAAGGCTATATGCTGAGTTTCAATTTTAATAAAAAGAAGGAAATTGGTGTAAAAGAGATCCGATTTAAAAATAAAGTACTGGTGGAGGCCGTCGTCTGACGGCCTCCGCTTCCTCTTACTATCTTTTTTACCATCTTCCCCAGCCGCCCTGTCCGGCGCCTGTGGAGACGGAATCCAGCGTGATCTCAGCGCTTTGCCCGCCTGCAGTCAGCAGGATCGTCTCTCCCAGTTCGAGTTCCGGAGAACTGAATACGACGGAAGAACCGTTTTTTACAATGGTATGTGTGAAAAGGACATTTCCCTCAGTATCCGTAATGGTGAGTTCTTCTCCTTCTGTAAACGTCCCGGAGAAATCATACCGGAATGAACATTGAGTGGAACTGCTGTCAAAGCTCTCTGCCATGCCGGAAGCTCCCACTGCCAGCACGGTACCGCCGCTCACCTCGCAGACTCCGCCATTTTCCATCCCGTAATCAATCGCGCCGTTGCCGCTGTTTGACGGACCGTTGACTACAACCAGGCCGCCCTCCATATAGATATCTCCATTGGAATCAAGGCCATCGCCGCCTGCGTCGATCGTAATATTGCCCCCGGTGATCCGCATTACAGTCATCTCGTCCGGCACGTCTTTCGCCGTCTGTGTCTGCATCCGGCCGCCCGGTCCTCCGCCAAAGCCCCAGTTACCCGAACCGCCATAGGCATTGATCCCGTCATCCGAGGAAACCACGTCAATCGTCCCTCCGGCAATTAGAATCTGATTTGCCTCCAGACCTTCATAGGACTGTGTGATGCAGATAGTCCCATCCTCGATCGTCAGCTCCCTATCTGCATGGATCCCGTCATCTCCGGTCGCGATCGTAAAATTGCCGCCGCTGATGGAAATGCTGCCGTTGGAATGAATCGCATCATCACACGTATCCAGCTCAAATGTGCCGCCGCTGATGATTATCTGCGTGCCGCTCTTCAATCCCTTTGTGCTGGTCGTAGATTCGTCCTCCATATCCCAGTTTTCATCGATACCAGCGCCAAAACCAAAGCCAAATTCGCGGCTCGCACGATCTGCGTTCCCGTCGTCTGCACCGCCTACAATATCTGTGTCCCCGCTTCCTGCACTGCCTGCGTCTCCGCCGTCTGCACCGCCTGTATCTCCACCGCCCGGATTTCCGCCGCCAAAACCGCCGCCCGGGCCTCTGCCGCCGAAGCCTCCGCCGCCAGATCCCGGTCCGCCGCCGACCCGGCCTCCTCCTCCGCCAAAGAAGGCTCCCGAAGTCGAGGAAACTGCCTCCGCACTTCCGCCTCCGCTCACAATGGAAAAGTCTCCGCCTGTGATATCCAGCACCGTCTCCGCCTGGATGCCATCACCGTTTGCTTCGATGCTGATACTTCCGCCGCTGATCGTAATCACCCCGTAGCCATCACCGGTCGTGTCATTCGACCGGATCCCATCTCCGCCGGATACGATGCTGATAACACCGTCTTTGATCGTAACCGAATCTTTCCCTTTAATCCCATTATTGAGCGCTGTGACTTCGATCGTGCCGCTCTCGATCAGCAGATTGTTGGACGTCTGAATGCCGTTATTGAGATAACCATAGACGCACAGCGTACCGGTACCTGTAATCGTCAGATCGTCTCTGGCATAGATTGCGCCGCCTGAAGCGTCACTGGATTCGCTGTCAGCTTCACCCGACTCACTCCCTGACAAATCTTCGCTTTCTGCATTGAATTCTCCCGCAATATCCGCCGCCGGTTCCCCATCCGTTTCCGAACCATCATCTGCTGCATCCAGAACCTCCGTCTCAGCTCCGCTGCGGACCTCATTCACGGTACCGTCCGCAAGGACGATCTGTGTCATCCCGGCGTTGTTGACATAGATCGGAGATTCTGACTCATTACTAAGGGAAACGCCGTTCAGCAGCAGGATCACGGTATCGTCACCCTGCGCGTCCACATATACCTGGCCTTCCTCCATCGAGCCGTTCAGAACATAAGTCCCCGCCCGTCTGATTGTAACCACGGATCCCGACACATTCGCACCCTGACCGGTCACGGTGATCTCATTCCCCGCAAATACAATCTGTGTGGCGCCCTCCGCATCTGCCGTCAGATTTCCAGCATCGACGGGCGCATCCACCATATCCGTTTGATTCGCCTGTACCTGCTCGCTCGCTGCCGTCCCATAACGGATTCCGTAAACCACGCCTCCTGCGGCAATCAGACACAGACCTGCAACTGCAAGATATTTTACCTGTTTTTTCATCTGATCTCCTCCTGCTAAGCTTTTCCGACATGTTTTTCTCACATGAAATCCTTTTTCAGCTTTTAGTCCCAATCCGCTTTCACCAGTCTGACCTTTTTCTCTGCCTGGACTCAGCCCCTTACAGCATCTCTCGATCCGCAACATCTCCGATTATGATATTGAGATTGCCGTTTCTCGACCGCAGCTCATCCAACAGTTCCTTGGGGATCCGCTCATCCGGAAATGTCACATGATACGTCAGTTCAATGAGCGTACCCATATTAACAGTGCGAACCCTGACCAGTTCAACGTGAAGTTTATATTGCGTAAAAATGTCATCAAAAAGACCGTTATAATCAAAATTCTCCGGTATCGTGACCCGAAGCTCTTTCTCCCGGCGAGAAACCGCCCCAAAATTGAGTGACGTCAGCACCAGCACAAAGATCGCGGCAACGATGAAAAAGACAACCGCAAATCCCACATAGCCCATACCGAGAGCCAGCCCGATCCCCATATCTACAAAGATCGCCGCAATCTCCCGCGCGGTGCCCGGCACGCTGCGGAACCGGGTCAGGGTAAATGCTCCCGCCACGGCCACGCCGGTACCGACATTGCCGTTGACCAGCATGATCACTACCGCTACGCCCATCGGCAGCAGCGCCAGCGTCAGTGCAAATCCGGAGCTGTGTCTGCTCTTATACAAAAACACCATCGCGTTCAGCACACCCAGAGCCAGAGCCGCCGCAAAACAGATTAAAAGTGACTGTAATGTAATGGTACTGCCAAAAATACTGTTAAGCATAGATTTTCACCCTTCCTTTCCCGAATTTTTGTTGTGCCAGATATCTCTGATAACAGGTTCCGTATTTCGAAAAACCGGTTGAATAAATTCTCCGCTGACTCAGCAGTGATACCAGCCAGAGAGGAATCGCCGCTGCCGTTTTTACTTCCATGACGACCCGGTCGTCTTCAAACAATGGCTTTCCGTAGTCTCCGGCGCAGATGTCCAGATCCCGGTCACGCCAGCGGACATTCCAGTCAAAGGTAACCCGCAGATCCGCATCTTCCCGGCCCACCAGAGCCAGACGCTCATAACCGATAAAGGCTTTCGGAGCCGGTCGGTAACGGCGGAAAAAGCACCTCAGTTCCCGCTGGATCTGCTGCTCCCGCTTAAGCTCTGTCCCCTTCCCGATCAGCGCCCGGATCTCTGCCGGAGATGCGTCGATTCTCCGTTTATAGACAATCCCGTTGAATTTTTTCTTAATCTCCGCAAAGACAATTCCATTTTCATCGGGAATCCCATAGCTGCGCAGGCGGAACTTTTCCTTATATACCGGTTTCTCAATCGAAGCCCGGATGAGATCGAAGTTATCCGTATCATAATAAATATTACAGACCGTATAGACGCCTCCGGCATCCTGTGTCAGCCTTGTCCGCAGCAGAGGCAGCAGTTCCCTGTACTGCTCCTGATTCAGCAGATATTTCGTCTCGTAGCGCTGAAAGCTGTACAGCACGGCGCGCTCCGCGTTCTGACTCGTATTTGCAGCCACTGTTTCCGGCTTTATGTACTGATTTTCTCTCATGCTCATCACACCCCTTTCTGATCCTGTCATGTCTCAGGTTATCGTTTTGCAAAGCCATCATGATTCCATTTCCAGATAACTATGACTTCCTCCATCGGCGTCATTTCCCCAAAATCCATGCAGCCACGCCGCCGATCAGCAATCCCGCACCCGCAGCCATCAGCCATACCTGATAATCCGAGGCCGTCCCCGCGATGTCAAAAATCCCTCTCAGCAGGCTGCTCACCGTAACCGCGGCCACCCCTGAGTGATAGAGATTGGCAGAAATCCTTCCCTGCCGCGGGAGTGTTGGTATCTTCCATACCAGGAATGATGGCACTGCTCCCAGGCAAAACGGCCAGACAAAGAGAAATGTCATATACGGAGAATGCACGCCATGGGAAAACTGATTGTAAATCAGATAAAAAATCACACAAAAGGCAGTCACAACCAGGTATATCCCGGCATTTCGTCTGGCAGAATCCTGCGGATACTGTTCCTCATTGTCCGCATTCTCTGTCTGTAACGTGCCGCCCCGTTTATCCTCATGATTCACTGATGTAAACAATGTCGCTCACACTCCTTTCCCCGCTCCGGTGCCCATTGGTCGGATGATTGACGATCTCGCCCATAAACCACATCGTCGAGGAACCGCCGCCGTCCAGATTATACGCTGTCTCACAGCCAAGCTCCTGCATCACCTCGGCAAGCTCCAGAAGCGTCAGTCCCGCGCTCTCCTTCGTGCGTCCATCCGAGACGACAAAGACGTAATGAAGCGGCTCAATCTCACCGATTGCCGTCCGCGGATTGCTCCGCATCGCCTGCTCCACTTCACTGCTTTCATCCACCGCGATCTCCCCGTCCTCGATGAGTCCCGGCCCAAAGGAGAAGATCTGAACCGCACCCGCCTCTGCCAGCTCTGACGCGTCTGTCTCTGCTTCCGTGATAATTTCAAGACTTCCGTCTTCGTAAATAACCAGATCCTCCTGGCCGGAGCCATTTTGTGCCGTGTCCCGGTAGAGATAACCGTTTCTCATCACATAGCCTCGTTTACGAAAGCCGTAATAATCTCCGTTGATCGCCAGAATTGCGTCATTTTCCTCCGCAATCTCAGAAGTCGTATCGCTGATATTGCGTCCGAACGTCCCGCCGGCCAGGCCGGTCTTTAAGTAAGAGGCGTCCGACAGGATCACATCCGCTGCATAAACCTGCGTATCATACCGTTCCAGCGTTGTGATGGTGATTGAAATCCCGTCACTCGTATAGCTGGTCGCCGTAACTACCGGTTCGGATTCTTCGTCTGGTAATCCACTTTCCACAGCATCGCCCGAACGTGCAAGTTCCTCCATAGAAACCACATCACCGGGTATCACAAAGGCGTCCAGCAGGGTAAATGCCGTATAAACAGTCAGGATTCCTGCGAAAATCGGGGGCCAGAGATTGCGGGATGCGTGATGACGCGGATTCTTCTGATTGAGCGGATTTTCTTCACTCTTTTTCATCTCATCTTTCTCCCTTCTCATCGAACCTCCTCCTTCCGGAATACCCAGTTTTTCTGTATGATAAAACTCACAAAGAACAGGAACGTATCAACAACCAGCTTCGCCGCCACCGGCCATAAGAACAGGGACAACAGGGATACCAGTCCCGCACTGGTCGCCATCTGTGCAACAAAGAGCACTCCATAACGCGCCGCCTCGCCTCCGATCGACCTCCTGCTGTGAAAGATCCAGTACCGGGTCAGCAGATAATTGACAATGCCGGAACCGATCCGCGCAAAGACCGAAGCCAGAAACACTTTCTCAATCTGCGGAAAAGGAAGCAGCACCGTAAACAGATAAAATAACGGATAATCCACCGCGGCTCCCGCCAGGGAACCGGCTATGTACCGCAGCAGCCTGCCATATACCCGCAGCGAATCCGCGACCGGCCGGAAATGAGAGCCCTTATTGCCATCCTCATACACCGTGCGGATCGGCACGCTGACAAACGGAACCGCTCCCGCCGCGTCCATGAGGAAATTCATCTCGTACTCATACCGCTCTCCTTCTTCTGAGAGCGCCAGCTTTTCCAGTCTGGCCGGTATCCCGCGCAGGCCCGTCTGTGTATCCGGACACACCATGCCATTCGTGATTCCAAAAAAGAATGAGGTAATCCTGTTGCCGTACCGGCTCTTCCACGGTACATCCGGACTATGAAAATCCCTCACACCCAGCACCAGTGAATCCGGGTGCTCCGCAAGAGCATCTCCCACCGCCCGGATATCCTCCGGCAGATGCTGTCCATCCGCATCCGCGGTGATATACGAGTTCCCCTCGCCAAAATGCTCGATCGCTGTCCGCACACCCGTCTTAAGCGCCGCGCCCTTGCCCCGGTTTTTCTCATGCACCGCCACCACAACACCACAGCTTCTAAGCTCCTCAAACACCGGCTGATAACAATCTGCACTCCCGTCATCAATCACAACGATATGGGAAAATCCCTTCGATCTCAGCTCCTTTACCAGACCGATCAGCCTTTCATCCGGATTCAATGCCGGGATCATTACAACCATCCGATCCATCATAGCAGGCGCCTCCTCTCTGTCAGACAACACCTCGTATTACTCTCACAGCTTCCCCATACCCGACTCCCATCACACTGTCCCACCGGACAGCCTTCCTCTTTCTTCCTTGTGTATGTTATGTCGCACTATTCTACAATGCAAATGTATTATTTTTGTGAAAAAAGTGCGTAAATTTTTCGACGTGAAAAAAGACGCGGATGACAGAATCACCCACGTCCTTCTACGCTGTTTTCTTCCCCATATGGCCAAACCACTTCCACTGGATTTTTATTTAAGTTAGCAACCACCAGTTCAACTGGTGGTTTAATTTCGGCCCTCCAAAGGG
>JAJBUA010000015.1 GCA_020860565.1 Clostridiales bacterium | reverse complement strand
GCCTATATCAAGGCTTTGAGACTATTTTGAAATTAAGCAAATGTCGAAGACCCGGAGAAGGTGTATCCGAATTTGCAGATCGTGCAGTGATTTTTCGCATATAAAAATTTGAATTCTCAATGTTTATTATTAAAATATGGTATAAAAATATGGTAAAAAAACGGTTGACAGCTATTTGCAGTTGTGATATTCTATTGAGGTGCCAAACGGTTCGATTGAAAAGGGGAATAGTTCAATGGTAGAGCAGCGGTCTCCAAAACCGTAGATGGGGGTTCGAGCCCCTCTTCCCCTGCTGACTATTTTAGCGAATAGCCCAACCCGAAAATAGTTGAAATTCCTCGATCTTAAAGGGATTTCAGCTAATTTTTTTATATTTTCTGAACACCCATCGAAAAAAGCTAAATAGTCTTTTAATCTGTTTTCACATTTCACAGCAGTGATTATCTTCCCTTTCTATCTTCTCCTGCTTTTACCGAATAAACGCAACATCCGCCGTCCTCGATCGCCAGCGCTGTCAAGGCGCCGCCGTACACGCACCCTGTATCGATACAGATCAGTCCCTTCTCAGGCAGCTTGTAATGATGATCGGTTTCCAGCACTCTCACCATTTTTTCTCCACTCCCGTCCAGATAAACCGGAACGTCAAATGGCGTATGCCCGACAATGGTCAGCTTTCCGCTATAGCAATTATGCCGGACGGGATACCGATCCCAGATCATGGTATTCATATCATTCTTTTCTGGTTCTTTCCGGTAAAGCCCCGCGTGGACGCACTGAAAATTCTCATTCTGATAATAATAAACCGTGTTGTCTGTAATCCAGTCCAGATGGTTTTTGATATCGTCCCCATGGGCATGAAAGGAATCGATCGTTGCCTGGGATCCGTTGTATTCCCATTGAATTTTGTCGCTCCATGACTTGACATGGTTCAGGCACATCTCTTCATGGTTCCCACGGATAAGGATACAACGTTCTCCCATCTTTTCCTTCAGGAATTTTACCAGAGAAAGGACTTCATAAGACTTCGGTCCACGGTCCATCAGATCGCCGACAAAGAGTAACCGGTCTTCCTTCTTGTTCAGGTTTACCCGATTAAGCAGACCCTCCAGTTCATCAAAACATGCGTGAACGTCGCCAATGATAAGATTACGCATACCGATCACGCCTCCTTCCAATCCCCCTCTATTATACACTTTTTCTGTTTGCGTGCCATGAACGTGCAAACAGTCAATACCACTAGCTAAATCGGTGGTATTGACTAAGAGATATTAAAATCTATACTATGTTCCGGCAGAAAATAATCTACTCAAAATAAATCTTCCCGGAAGTCCCGTTGTAAGCGGTATCCCAGTTTTCGCCTTCAGCAAGCTGAATTCCCGGTGATGGCCGATTCCTGTATGGCTGTTGTCTCTGCAGCCCTTTCTGTCTCCTGTGCCGTTTGCGTCTCTGCAACGGTTGCGGAAAAATTTTCTCCTTCGAATATTTTCGTCCTTGAATTCTCACTTTTTTTATAATCTGCTGCTGTCTCTTTGCTCTCACTCCGCGTTGCACAGGCCATAACAGAAAATGACAGCAGGAATATTGCAGCGAAACAAAAAGGTCTTTTTATTTTGTGTATCATGCTTCCCTCTCCTTAGAATCAATGAAACAGAGCATCCCAAAGGTTTCGTCACACATGCCAAATTTTACTCTTCTTTCCTTTAGATTCGCTGTCTTAAAGGACATGCGGAATAAGTCACTCGCTTTGCCATAGTTGCATAGCCAAGATCCATTAAATAATCCTGAAGGATCGGTAACGACTGTGTGGATTCCGGTCCTATGATCAGTTCCACGAACACATCTTCCGGCTTTGTACCGGCAGTCCGGCAAAGCTCCTGCATATTCAAAGGGTAAAATTTTTTGATTCGTTCTTTTGTAATATGATATCGCGGCTGTACATCAAAATATCCATGTTCAAACGGAGAAACCACCAGGCGAACTTCGTTTTCACTGGCAAAAGAAGGATGTTTGAATGCGGCAGAGGCCGCCCAAGCACGGTTCAAAGTTTCGCGGATCTCCTGCGTCATATTCAGCGGACTTTTATTCCTGCGGATCAGCTGATATAAGATTTCCACCAGTTCATGGCCGGTTACTTCGTCCTGATAAAAGACGGTTTGCAGTGACAACGGTCCGACGGCCATTTTCCGGAGCAGATCTTCCCGGAACGCAATACAGACGCCATGTCCCCGGTTCGCATAACGTTCCCATTGGGCGGCATCGTCCCGATAGCGGGAAAAGCAGGCAGCATACGCAGAAAAGACAAACTCCTGCTCTTTTTCTTCCGAAAAGATTTTTTCTGTCCACTCTGCCCGTTCCTGGTCCCCGCTATCCCGAAACATTCCTGCGACAGTTTTGCGCAGACTGTTCATGAACAGGACCATTTCAGATGCATCATTCATATTCAGAACATTGTTCAGCCGAAGCTCCGAATTGCTCAGGATCCCATCCAGGGCCGCAAAGTCGGTATAATGATAAAGAATATCTTTACTGTCTGTTTTCATTCGGAATCTCCTCTATTAATTTTCTGAAATCAATCTTATCACATTTTGTATCTGAAATACAGGATAAGCTTCCTTATTTTTCCGGGAGGGATACTTGCCAACTGCAATCCGCCATGTTATGATGATACCGTCACAATTGGGGTAACAATAAAAAACAGGAGAAAAGATATGGATATCAAGGAAAAAATCGAGACAGCTGTTGCCAAAATCAGCAAAGACAAAAATCTTCAGGAGCAATTTCAGAAAGATCCGGTCAAGACCGTAGAAAGCATTCTCGGCGTAGAGGTTCCGGATGAGGTGATCGCCGGTATCAAGGCGAAGCTCGCCGGAGATAAACTCGCCGGTGCAGCCAGTAAGCTAAAAGGACTTTTCTGAGTTTGCCATTACCGTGTATGGGAAAGAATGCCGCCCCCTTAAGCAGGGCGGCTTTCCTAATTATAACAGCGCCATTCTCTTCCTGTACACCTGCCGGAAATACAGAATCTCTGCCACGGCTGTCAATGTCCACGACACCGAATAAAGCAGATATAACGATGGAATCGTCTGATACCAGGCAAATATCGTGTATACCCAGGCAATACGGAACACACATGAGCCAAGGATTACGATAATCATCGGAATCACGCTTTTTCCCAATGCACGATTTGCGTAAATCGTGCAGTCCATAAACGCGGATATACAATAAGAAAATCCCATAATTGTCAATCGTTTCATACCGGCATCAACCACAGCTGCATCCGTGGTAAAGAATCCAAGAAACTGTCTGCCGAACAGTTCCAGCAAAAGCCCGATTCCCAGTCCCAGACCAAACGAATAACCAAGGCAGATCAGATAGCTGTTCCGTACTCGTTCGCGCTTTTTCGCACCAAGATTTTGCCCCATGAAGCTGGCACAGGCAGTATAAAAGGCCGCCATGGTATCGTAAACCAGGGCATCCGCATTTGTGGCAGCAGAATTGCCGGAAACAAGCGTTGCGTCAAAGGAGTTTACGCCATACTGGATAAACAGATTTGCCAGCGCGAAGATGGCATTCTGACATCCGGCCGGCAGGCCGATCCCCAGGATCTGCTTCGCCTTACGCCCGTCCATATGCTGCAGATGAGATAACTGAAGCTGAAAATCCTCTTTTGCAAAAAACAAGGTCACTACGAGTAGAATTCCCGATATATACTGAGATGTAATGCTCGCTACTGCCACCCCTTCTACAGTCATATGCATAACCAGAACGAAGAACAGATTTAAAATCACATTGACAGCACCTGCAAGAGTTAAAAAGAACAGTGGTCTGCGGGTGTTTCCGGCCGCGCTGTATACGGCATTACCGAAATTATACAGTGCTGTGCCCGGCATTCCAAGACAGTAAATATGCAGATAACGAACCGCGTCATCAATCAATTCTTCCTTGGTATGGAGCAATTCCAGGATCGGTCGCGTGAAACAAACACCCAGAATCGACAGCGCCAGTCCGTAGATCAGACTGACCACGGCTGCCGTATGCACAGTGCATACGATATCCTTTCGGCGTTTTGCTCCGATGGCTACCGCCGCCAGGATATTGATTCCTGTTCCCATGCCGATCAGAAGACCGGTAAAAAGACTCACGAGGATCGTTGTCGATCCGACGGCGCCCAGTGCATGTGAACCGACATACTGCCCCAGGACGGCCAGGTCAGCCATGTTAAACATTACCTGCAGCGCGTTAGAAAGCATTAACGGAAGAGAAAATATCAGAATCTGACTCGCCAGCGAACCGGATGTCAGATCAGAATTTTTCCTGTTCATATCAGCATGTTCCCTTCTTCATTACGTCATATACGATTCCGGCAAATACACTGATTCCCTTATCCAATGCCTTTTCATCCAAGTCAAAAGCAGTTGTATGCTGAGCGGACGGCATGGTCGTCATGGTACGCATATAAACAGCCTGTCCGCCGTGTGCCTGGACACGTTCCATAAGAAAACCGATATCCTCACTGCCCCAGTTTTTCGAATTGTAAGTCGTACTGACTTTATATTGCGGAAAATGCAGTTCGATCATATCGCGGATACGCTCGACAAACGCAAGGTCACTGATCTGGGAAGGGGCTTCGCCGACAGTGCGAATCTCGCAGGTACAACCGGTCATCCGTGCGGCGCTTTCACAGATGTCCCGCGCACGTTCAGTCATATATGTATTAATCTCCGTAGTCTCTCCGCGAACTTCCAGCTGCATCACAGCATGATCCGGTATTACATTGCGACCGCTTCCTGCATATAAGGTCCCGACATTGATCCGGCTCATTCCGCCGCTGTGGCGCGGGATCCCGGCGAGAGCCACTGCCGCATGGGCGGCTGCCTGCAGGGCGTCGAGTCCCTTCTCCGGATAACCTCCGGCATGGGCCGCGAGTCCGTGAAACTCAACATCCAGTTTAGTAGTAGCCAGAGAGCCGTAGGTTCCCGGCGTAATATCTCCATCATCGATGGAATGATCCGGGGCAATGTGAGTAGCCGCAAAATAATCTACATCATCCAGATGTCCTGCCGCCGCGATGCTTTTCGCTCCCCTCGCGCCCTCTTCCGCCGGCTGAAAAATCAGTTTGATGGTACCGTGAAGTTCACCGCGGATCTGCATAAGAACCCAGGCTGTGCCCAGCCCCATCGCGATATGACTGTCATGACCGCAGGCATGCATCCAGCCCGGATTGCGCGAAGCAAACCCCTCCCGGAATGGCCGATGGTCGCATCTCGCATTCTCCGTCATAGGAAGTGCATCTATGTCAAAACGAAGAGCCACAACCGGACCTTCGCCGCATCGCAGGATACCGATGACGCCGGTAAATCCCTCCTTCATATCTTCTGTTACATATTCTAACGGAGTATTCTGATCGCAGATTCTTTCATAATGTGCTGCCAGAGAATCCGCATCCGGTGCGCCCATCCTGCTGGCAGCGTCACACACCTGACGTCCGGTCAGGACCTCATAACCCAATCCGGTCAGATATCTGGCGATAACAGCAGACGTACGCATCTCAAACCATCCGATCTCCGGATACATGTGAAAATCCTGACGCAGAGCCGTGGTTTCATCATGAATGGACTTTGCAAGCTGATCGATATTATAATAGATATCCATAGGAAATCTCCTTTTACAAGTTGATAAAACACGCAAATTCATGTAAAGTTGTCATAGTGGAAATCTTATGATACACATAACGATAGAATCATAGCAATAAGAATGGAGAAACTCAAGTGAATTTAAAAGAAAATCCGAAATTTAACAAAAAGCCCCGGCGCAGTGCCCCTATCCTGGTGATCGGCTCCACCTGTGTCGATCTGATCATCAATGTGGATCATCTCCCGACGACCGAGGAAGATATCCATCCTACAAGCCAGACAATGGCCCTGGGCGGATGCGCCTTTAATGTAGCAAATATCCTGCGTCAGACTGGAGCAGATTTTACCTTTATCTCTCCGGTGGGCAGCGGTCTGTATGGGGATTATGTTGAGAAAAAACTAAAAGAAAAAGGCTTTCCAATCCATGTGAAACTGCCGGGCGAAAATGGCTGCTGCTACTGCCTCGTGGAAGCTGGCGGCGAACGGACCTTTATGTCGCTTCACGGGGTAGAATACAGCTTCCGTAAGGAATGGATGACTCCGTTTCGTGCCTCCGACTACAGCATGGTCTATATCTGCGGTCTGGAAATAGAAGAACCCACCGGCGAAGAACTCGTATCCTGGCTGGAAGAAAATCCGGGACCAGAGATTTATTTCGCACCGGGACCAAGGTTTGCCCGTATTCCTGACGATCGTATGGACCGACTGTTAGCCCTGTCCCCGGTTCTTCATATCAATGAGACAGAAAGCTGTCAGATGTCCGAATGCACAGATGTTAAGTCAGCAGCCCGCTCCCTCAGAGAAAAAACCGGCAATGCCGTCATCATCACTCTTGGATCCGAGGGAGCCTGCTGTCTGGAACCGGAGGGAGAGCCCTATCTGGTACCTGGCACACCCGCGACCGTCGTAGATACGATCGGCGCAGGAGACTCCCATATCGGTGCACTCCTCTCCGGACTACAGAGAGGCATGGATCTGCAATCCGCCGTCCAATGGGCCAATGAGATTGCATCGGCTGTCGTATCCGTCCAGGGAGCCTCACTGCCAGAAAATTGATTTTATCCAATAAAAGTAGTCTATGAAAGGAAAGAATATCCGCAGAGGACATTTTTCACGTCGGCACTTAACGAACCGGATGTTTTTCCGGTGAGTTTAGTACCGCTACGTGAAAACCTAAGTGCAAACGGTCCTCGGAGGATATTCTTTCCTTTCATAGACGGATGGTCCATCGGGACATAACGTCTACATATTTTTAAACGACGCTCTTCAACCCCAGCGTCTTCTCAATCAGCAGCATCACTCCCAGCGTCACCAGCATCATAAGCGTGGAAAGCGCCGCGATCGTAGGCTCAAAATGATATTCGACATAAGCCATCATTTCGATCGGCAGCATCTTCACTCCGGCTCCCGTAAGGAAAGTCGAAAGAGATACATTATTAAACGAATTGATCAGCGCCATAATACAGGCAGATGCAATGCCTGATTTGATATTGGGCAGCACGATATGGAAAAAAGTATAAACCTGTGTGGCGCCAAGGCTTCTCGCGGCCTCCTCCACAGCAAAATCAAAGCTGCTTAAACTGGCCGTCACCACCCGCATCACATAAGGAATAGAAAGGATGGTATGACCGACCAGAAGACTTGCAACCGTCGGCAGATTGTACTGGTTAACGACATAGCGCAGCATGATGAAACCAAGTACAATCACCGGGATCAGTACCGGTGAGAGAAACAGCGACTGGATCATCTCCTTTCCTTTTACGGGATACC
The DNA here is from genome assembly GCA_020860565.1 of Clostridiales bacterium. GTDB lineage: Bacteria > Bacillota > Clostridia > Lachnospirales > Lachnospiraceae > Brotaphodocola. The sequence goes on along the minus strand of JAJBUA010000015.1, from coordinate 49,982 downwards.
GGTTCAGCGCATAAGCGGCCGGAAGTCCCAGAATCAGAGCAATCAGAGTCGCGGCTACCGCAATAAACAGGCTCATCTGGGCGGCCGAAATAAAAGATTTTACCTGAAAGATCTGAGCATACCAGCGCAGAGTAAATCCCTCTCCCGGAAACGTCAGATAACTGGTGTCACTGAAGGAGGCCGCTGCGATAATCAGCAGCGGTCCCAGCAGGAACACATAGACAAGGCAGGTAACGATAAGCAGCGCCTTACTCTTTTTCATAATCGTATCAACTCCTGTTACTGCACAGAGAATAATTCATTCCAACGGGTAATCCAGTCAGCTTTGTTTGCATTGATGACATCCCAATCCGGGAACATCAGATTATTGATGGTGTCCTCGCCGTAGGTAAAGTTCTGAGACTGTTCTTCCGTCAGCTCGATATCGGTTCTGACCGGTGAATCCACGCCGTCAAGAGCCTCGGCAAGCTGAACCTCATAAGAAATATAGTAATCTACAAACGCATGAGCCAGATCCATATTTTCACAATCCTTCAGGATGTTGATTGCGTTGAATCCGCTGTAGCTGCCCTCGGACGGGTCAACCCATACATAATCTTCCGAAGCCTGTTTCGCGGTGGTGTAAGAATAGTCCAGAAGAACCGCAGTATTGACCTCACCCTGATTCAGCATGGTGATTGTGTCATTGGCGCTGGTATAGGTCTTGACAATATTGGGCTTTAACTCTTCCAGCTTGGCGAAAATCGCATCGTCATCCTCGCCCGGTGTCAGATCAAAAGCCTTAGCTGTCATATAGTAAAAGAGCGGACCCGTCGTAGCAGTGATATCCGGGATAGCAATACTGTCTTCCAGCTCCGGGCTCCACAGATCAGTCCAGGATGTCAGCTCGATCGGACAGAAAGCGGAATCATATACGATACCGATGCGGTTGAAGGTATACGCTGGGCCATACTCTTCTCCGAACGGAGCCTTCGCACAGTCATAAAGCGCATCCAGATTGGTAAGCGCCGAGCGGTCAATCTCTGCAATCAGGCCATCATTAATCAGATCAACGATAAAAGAGTCGCCGATAATGACAATATCATAATCCTGCGGGCTTTCCTTGATCTTGGTTACGCGCGCCGCATTTGCCGCACCCTCCACAATCAGTTCACAGCCCGTCTCTTCCATAAACGGATCATAGATATTTTTCTGGAGCAGTTCTGCATTAAATGCAAAGGTAGAGATGCTTAATGTCTGACCGGCAAACGGTTTTTCGCCAGAGGCTTCTGCTTCGGTTTCCTCTGCTTCCGCCTGCGTCTCCGCTGCCTCAGTCTCTTCAGCAGCCACTTCTGTTTCTGCTGCTGTTGTCTCTGCCGCTGTGGTAGTTGCCGTGCCGGATGAAGATCCACATCCGCTCACCAGCCCCGCGCATGCGGTAAGCGCGAACATAAGTCCAATTGCCTGTTTTTTCATAATTTCGTTCCCTCCTGTAAAAGAATGATTTTATTTGGCGCCAGAGATAACGTAACCTTTTCTCCGGCGTGATAAATACGCTCCTGATCGGTACTGACTACCAGTTCGCCAAGAGCGGTTTTCACATTGTACTGGTAACTCTTGCCAAGGAACGTACCAACCGTAACCTGTCCGGCAAGCTGATTGGGGAGTTCCTTATCTCCTGCTGTGATCTGAATATCCTCCGGGCGGATGCAGACGACCGGATTGCCGCTCTGCCGCGGCGCTTCCACCTGAAAGAAGGTTCCGTCATTTCCCCGGTATCCGTTCTCCGCGGCGGTCAGATTGAGGAAATTTTCAAAACCTACAAATCTGGCGATAAATTCCGTCTTTGGATGGTTATAGATCATATCCGGGGCATCCAGCTGTTCAATCGCACCCTGATTCATAATGGCGACCTTATCCGAGATCGCAAAGCATTCCTCCTGATCATGGGTCACATAGATGGCGGTAATGCCAAACTGCTGCTGGATCCTGCGGATCTCGACACGCATCTTGACACGCAGCTTGGCATCAAGGTTGCTGAGAGGCTCGTCCATCAGGAGAAGATCCGGTTTGATTACCAGCGCCCGCGCGAGTGCGACTCTCTGGCGCTGACCGCCGGAAAGCTCTTTGGGAAAACGCTTCTCATATCCGGCGAGATCAACCATCTCCAGCGCCTCCAGCACCTGCTTCCGGATCTCTGACGAAGAACACCTGCGCATCTTCAGACCAAAAGCAACGTTGTCAAAAATAGTCATATGCGGGAACAGCGCATAGCTCTGGAAGACAAAACCGAAGTTTCGCTTGTGGAGCGGCACGCGGGTATAATCCTTTCCGTCAAAGATAAATTTTCCGCTCATCGGTTCGGAAAAACCGGCAATCAGACGCAGTGTCGTTGTCTTGCCGCAGCCGCTGGAACCCAGAAGAGAAACCAGCTCGCCTTTCTCTACATTGAGATTCAGATCTTTCAGAATTACCGTTTTGTCATATCCGGCTGTAATATTTTGAAGCTCGATCAGTGCCATAATCGGTTCCTTTCTCTAAATGGTCGGGTTCAGCCGGCGGCTGATTCCGTTAATAATGGTGGATACACAGATGGTTATTACAATCATCACTACGGCTACCACCGAAGCCTGTGTCCAGTCGCCGAGACTCATCGCATATTGATAAATGACTGTCGCAAGTACTCTTGTGTCGGTACCTCCCAGAAGCTGAGGCGTTGTATAAGCGGTCAGACAACCGGTAAATACCAGGACACAGCCGGTAACCAGACCGGGAATACTGAGTGGGAGCACCACATGACGGAAGGTTCCCATCTTCGTAGCGCCAAGACTTCCGGCCGCCAGATTCAGATCTTCCGGAATGTTTTCCATGACCCCGATTAAGGACAGAATCATGAGCGGAAGAAAAAGCTGAATAAAACCAATTGTAATCGAAATTTCATTATATAAAAGACTGACCGGTTTCGCCGTCAGGCCGATGCTGACAAAAAAGGTATTCACAATGCCCTTTTTGCCCAGCAATACCATCCAGCTGAAAGACCGGATCACCGGGCTGGTAAACATGGGGAATACAGCAAAGGCCATCAGCATCCCCTTCTGTCTGGAATATTTGGCGATGTAATAAGAGGTTGGAAATCCGAGTACCGCGCAGACCGCGGTGCTGAGAATACTCAATTTCAAACTGCGTACAAGAACCTGTTGAAAATATGTGCTTTGAAAGATCTCCCAGTAATTGCTCAGTGTAAAACTGCCTCCATCAGAAAAGAAAGACTTAAATACGAGCATGAACAGGGGTATCAGCATAAAAACTGCGATAAACAGACAGCCGGGAAAAATCATAAGATAACCAATGAACAAAGATTTTTTCTTCAACTCCAAGCCCTCCCTTTCGGCAAACCGAAAAAATTCATACAAAATAACGCCCAATGTATGATGTGTCCATCTTAACATCAGGCAAAATAATTGTCAATAAACAGGTAAAGAAGTTGTTAAAAACAGGTTAATATGTCACATGGTTAATAATGGCATAAGACATCCGACCGATTTTTCTATATGATATCACGATATTCCTGCGCCTTCTTCCTGAAATCCTGCATATGTTCAAGCAGATTCGCGCGGATATCGTCAAGTTTCATACGGGTAAGCTTCCCATGGCACACAAGTTCCTCACCTGCAACCCAGACACGGTCCACATTTGCCCGTTCCGTGGAATAAACAAGCGCTGAATACGGATTATAGCAGGGAAACATATTCACCGAATCACACTCCACCAGTACAAGATCTGCCTGTTTTCCAACCTCAAGGGACCCGGTTTCCTGATCAATTCCCAGCGCCTGCGCACCCCCAATCGTACCGAAGCGAACAATCTCTCTGGCCGGGAACAGACTGCGGTCATGGTTTGCTGTCTTATGAAACGACGCAAAGAGACGGAACTGTGTAAAGAGGCTTAAGGTATTGCCGGAAGAAGGGCCGTCAGTCCCAAGGCTTACCGGGATTCCCAGAGCCGCCATCTCCTTTATCGGAGCTACGCCCTTACCGGATTTGGTATTTGAACCGATACAGTGTGAAACGGACGCACCGCGTTCCGCGACCAAAGCAAGATCATGTTCTGTCATATGTATGCAATGCGCCAATATCGTCCGGGATGACAGTACGCCAAGACTGTCCAGAAATTCTGTCGGAGTCTTTCCATATTCTTTCGCAAAGTGAGCAAGTTCATAATCCATCTCACTGTTGTGGAGCGTATAGAGCGTATTGTATCGACAGGCAAGCTCATACGCCTGCCGCAGGAATTGCGGTTCACTGGTATTGGTAGCATGTGGAGCAATTAACGGATGAATGAGAGGATGTCCCTGCCATTTACGGATAAAGGCTTCTCCATATTCCAGGCCGCCATACGGCTCAGGGCTGTCACAGGTTTTCTGCCCGATGACCGTCTCTCCCGGAAAGGCGCGGATCCCGGCCAGATCACAGGCTTCTGCCACCTGATCCTCAAAATAATACATGTCCAGAAAGGTCGTAATCCCGGAGAGTAGCATTTCGGCGATCCCATAGAGCGCTCCCCAGTAAACCAGTTCCGGAGTCATCGCCTTCTCCTCCAGAGGAAACAGAAAACGCCGCAGCCGGTCCGGGCAGTCATCTCCCATCGTGCGGAAAGGGATCATCGATACGTGACAGTGGGTATTGATCATACCCGGCATCAGGATAGCGCCTTTCGCGTCGATATGTTCCGTGACATCACCGTTATTCATGGTATCCGGACAATCTCCGTCGCCAACCGCGGCAATCCGGTCTTGATCGATGACAAGGTAGCCGTTCTGGTAACAGGTATCTTTTGCGTCCATTGTAAGGATGCAGGCATGTTCGATCATTGTTTTCATGGGAAATTTCTCCTGCTGAATTTCGTATTCTCTTTCCATTCAATACAATTCTGAATTTTTACGCTTTTCCTTTGATTATCTTAACTGTATTATGATAAAATGGCTTCGAAATCAAAAAAGGAGAACGATCTATGAAATTCAAATTTGTACACAATAATATTAATGTTATGGATCTCGACAAGTCCATCCGCTTCTATGAGGAGGCACTGGGACTTCAGGTCGTACGGCGCAATGAGGCTGCTGATGGCAGCTTTATCATCGTTTACCTTGGAGACGGTATCACCTCACATGAACTGGAATTAACCTGGCTGCGCGATTGGGAAAAGGATCATTATGACCTGGGTGATAATGAATTCCATCTTGCTTTCCGGGTCGACGACTATGAGGCCGCTCATCAGAAGCATCAGGAAATGGGCTGTATCTGTTTTGAAAACCCCAAAATGGGTATCTATTTTATCACAGATCCCGACGACTACTGGCTGGAAATCCTGCCGACCAGAGACTGAGGCTTTCCCGGATCGCTTTGAGATCCTACAGGATCTTTTCCGGAATAAATCCCAGATAGTCTGACGACACCAGTTTGTATTCGATTCCGTTCTGATAGCCGCGTATGCTGTCGCCATACCGTTTTTTGCCATGGCAATGGGAATAGATCACCTTCTCGGCGCCATACTCTTCGGCCATCTTTGTAAAACGGCTCTCTGTTTCATAAATACTGGTAGGCGGAAAGTGCAGGAATACGATAAATTTTCCGTATCCGGCTCTTTTCGCCGCTTCCAAGGACAGCTTCAGCCGGTTTTCTTCCCGTCTGAGCAGCTTCTCCAGCTGCTGCGGCGAAGCATCCCGGCCCTCATCGCAGTAGCCCTTTGTCCCGACCAGAGCGTATTCTCCATATTCATAAAAATTATTCTGCAGAAATTCCAGTCTGCCGGCGAACTCCCGGTTCAGTCGTTCTGTTTTCGCGGGATCCCAGAACATATCATGGTTGCCCCGGAGTAAAATCTTGCGACCGGGGAGATCGGCGATATAATCCAGATCCGCACGGCACTCTTCCAGATTACGCCCCCAGGAATGGTCGCCGGTAATGACCGCGGTATCCTCAGGTCTTACCGTGAGCAGCCAGTTGTCGCGCAGCTTCTGCGCATGGTTCGTCCACTCCGCACCAAAAATCTCCATGGGTTTATGGACGGTAAAGGACAGATGAAAATCTCCGATTGCGTATAGTGACATACGGATTCTCCTATCTCCTTTCAGATCCTGAGGCTCATCACATGCCACTCTTCTCCGCCCCATGTCGAATTGGCAATACCATTATCATGAAAGCCCATTTTCTGATACATTGTTACCTTTTCTTCCAGACAGGTCAGAATCAGACAGCTCCGGCCTTTCGCCCGCTCCCGTTCCGCATAACAGGCAACCAGAGCCCTTGCCAGTCCCTGACCGCGATACTCCGGCAGCACATCCAGCCCCAACAGCATCACATTTTTCCCCTCCGGATCATACAGACCTGCATCTGTAAAGAATTCATCGCGGAAAGACTCTTCCTTCGTGGAAAGGCCGTTAAAAAAGCCGGCCATTCTCCCTGTCTTTCGTTCTATCGCCACCAGAAAAAGCTCCGGCGCAGTTAAAGCGCGCTCCAGCATATGTTCCCGCGAACAGGCTTCATTGGGCGGAAAGCAGATTTGCTCGATGGCGGCAGCCTCCTCCGCTTCTTCGGGGCGTATATCGCGGAATTCAAAACTTTCTTTTATATCCATATTCAAAGTTTTTGTCCTCTCTCTTGCTATTATGAATTCTTTCAATCTTCTGATCAGATTTTTCTTCCCTGCAAGTATATCATACGGTGAACAATATCCGCAACCTGAGAAAGATGAAAAACATCATTATAAATAAAGACTGCTTCTTGAGCACAATTGCCCATAGAATACAGTCTTTTTTCATACATATCATTTACTTACAGGTTATATCTAAGCATTTCTTGTAACGATCGAAATGGCTTCTTAATAAAATTCATATTCATAATTTCCTTCAGCACAGATTTGCACGGACCAGTCTTCTGTGAATCTGCGTTCCGATCAATATTGCTGTCACGATCTTACACAGATCCAGACCAATAAACGGAAGCACGCAGATAGACATCGCATAAGCAAGCGAACATTTCATCAGATATACGAACCAGGCCGTACCAAGTACATAGCAGAGCGCATCGGAAAAAACGATAGCGATCCATTGGTATACATAATTTTCCGGCTGCTTTTCTACTGCCAGACCGCCGACCAGGGGAATCAGGATATATCCGATCAGATACCCTCCGGTTGGTCCGAGAAGTTTTGCCGGTCCGCCCGTATAGCCGGAGAAAACCGGCAGTCCAACGAGACCAAGCAACAGGTAAATTAAAACGCTGACGCTGCTGTCTTTTCTGCCAATCACATAAAGGGAAAGAAAAATTACGAGATTAGCGAGAGAAATTGGTACCGGCCCGATCGGCACAGACATCGGCGCCAGAATGCACATCAAGGCGGTAAAGAGTGCGACTTTTGTCATATCATGGATCTGGATACCAGCGGTTGTCCCTGTCTTTTTTGCTGTCATATGTTCCATCATTGTTATCTCCATCTGTTTAATTTGTTAACTATATTGCAGAAACAGTTTACAATTATATCAGGAATATGTCAACATGTTTTTGAACACTTTTCAAAAATTAAAAAATCAATGATATCTGATTCCATGATATCTTTTTGGAATATTGAAATGAATCAATTGCGAGGATTATCGGAATCCAGATCGTAGAGTCCATTCTGCAAATGCTCCATCATCAAAGTACGTGCACGCTTCGGCATTCATTATAAAATAAAATCGAACATAACCGGAAAAATCCGCTTTTGCGCAATTACTACGGGACAGTTGCCGAGTAGTAAGAACTATCGGATCATTGCTATTTTTTATCGTTCACCGCCTGGGTTACCCCAAGCTCTACAAATACCGGATACAGATAGCTTGCCCCAAATACTCCCAGCTTCTTCGGCCCGGTGATGCAACCGGATTCTTCTACGCGGTGAAATGCGATCTTCACGCTGCTTTTGGTAATGGTTTTCTCTTTTCTGCTCACACGCATCTCACCGCCATGGATCTCATAGATGAAGGTCAGTCCTTTTACTGTACGAAATGGATAAAACTGATACTGCATCATCAGTGCCCACAGGTTTTCAAATGTGGGCGCGTCTCGAAAAACATAAGCAGCGCTTTGCCGTGCCGCATCCGGCTGTTCGCTTAATCTGGATTCTGACAAAATTTATCCTCCCATAATGAAAACGCTTCTCAGGTAAATTCCTTTGCTTAACATACTAACATAGGCAGAGCCTATTGACAAGCACAGTCCATCTGCGAAAATAATAATTGCCGCTGTCATCTGCATCCCAAACGATGCTTACTTTAATTGACAGCGGCAATAACCTGATCCGGACAATCGAGGCAGATAAATGCTCTCCTTCTCCTTAAGCGCCAACAAGCCCCATCCAGCTGCCCAGACAGTAGATGATACCCAGTACCCAGCTCGTAAACACCCCAAACAGGATCACGGGTCCGGCAATGGTAAAGATTTTGCATCCGATGCCAAAGACATGTCCCTCTGTTTTATACTCGATCGCCGGTGCTACCACGGAGTTGGCAAATCCGGTGATCGGGACGAGGGCTCCGGCGCCTCCCCATTTTACGATACCTGGATAAAGGTTGCATCCGGTCAGGATCACGCTCGCAAGGATCAGTTCCAGCTGCGTCCAGGTCATGGCTGTTTCCTTCTCCATCCCCCACCAGTTCATCATACACATGGTCGATAGCTGACCGAGAGAGCAGATGATGCCACCGGTCACAAAAGCTTTGAGGAGCGACGGCCATAGCGGATGTACGGGAGTGATTTTTTCTACGTATTTATTGTATTCCTGCTGATTGATTTCCATAATGCTTTGTTCTCCTTTTGGTCTGTTTGTTGTAAATTTAATTATTTAAACCGTCCGTCTCTGCGAGGAAAGCATATCCTCCGAGGACCGCTTGCGCTCTGGTTTTCATGCTCCCATATCCCGATAAAAATAAACCAGTGAGCCGAGCAGCTTTCCTACGGCCACCGCGAGTATGATATACTGCACGCCGACGGCCAGATGGATTCTGCGGCTGATCACCGGCAACGTTTTTAAGGTCTCTGCTAGAGACATCGCCAGACAGCCGACGAAGATCCCTACGGACAGTCCGAAAATTGCCATGAGTATGTTTCCGCTCAGTACGCCCATGGGGATCGGGAATTCGTAGAGATCCAGTACATTTCCCAAGGTTCCTCCCAGAATAATCACTGTCTCGTACAATAAGATATGGTTTTCCGTGCCGGTTTTGCCGATCAGCCGCGGATAGACGCCGATGATGGCCAGAAATGCGAAGACCCCGGCTGAGATGATTCCCCCGGCTCCTGCCCCGATCAGGATTAATGCGGCGCTCTCCCAGATCTCCCTAACGGACATCAGGTTCTCTCTCCTTTCTTGTGTCATTCTGAATCACGGTTTTACTGATATTATCTTCATAAAGACGCATCTCCACTTCCAGCGGCGTTGGGTCTGCACTCAGCTTCCATTTCGCGAAATGATTAAAAAATACCAGAATGCCCACGGCAAGGCCGATAGAATATGTCAGCTCCAAAACTGTAAATCCATCTGATTCTTTCCCCGTGATCAGCCGGTAAACCTCTTTCATGACATCCTGCACATTGACGTCATTATTAAAGGTCATGATCGCAAACGCGGCTCCGCTGAAACAGAGGCAGCAGACAAAGATGGTCTTCATCCATTGCCAGATCACCCTCGGCGGATGCGGGGGCTTGAAACTGATAATCGTATCCAGTTCCCCAATGTTATTGACCTGTATCTGCGGTTCCAGGCTTTCAAGCTGCCGGATCAGATCCAGCGTATGAAGCACCCGGTTCTGTTCACGGTCTCCACGGATGGTACAGATCTTCTGTGCCCTGCATTTACTCTGAAGCGAGACATCTGAGCAGTAAATGTCCGCGATATCTGCCAAAAATATATCCTTTCTGTGGATCTCCGTGATTTTCGGGAGATTCAAATATACTGTCTTCGTACTGCTCATATACTAATGTTCCCTCCTGTACATTCGATCCTCTGTCCGGAAACAGCCAGAACCATACCGCGCCCACCAACGCTGCCAGACAGACAGCGCTGATCAGCAGCCGCAATAGTCTTCGGAAAAGCATCTGCCACCACTTCCTTTTTGTATTCTGTCTGTTCCTTAGTATGGCATTTCAGGCGTCCAGATATACTTTCATTTTGTGAAGAATCTTTTTTTCCAATCGTGAGACCTGCACCTGAGAGATATGATACTCCGCTGCGATTTCGCTCTGCGTTTGGTTTTTAAAATACCGCCGGTCGATGATTTCACGCTCGCGCGGATCCAGTCTGGATAAACTCTCGTCCAGAACCATACGATTCAGCAAAACCTCCTGTTCCCGCCACTCATCAGACAGACGATCCATCAGACGCAGATTCGGATCATCACCGTTTCCCACAGTTTTATCAATCGACTCAATCTCGGCGCCGGCCTCAATCGCCGCCGCCACTTCTTCACGGCTGACGGAGAGCTTCTCCGCGATCTCTTCCAGCGTCGGCTCGCGCCCCAGTTCCCACATGATCGCTTCTCTCGCGCGCTGCACACGGACACTCATCTCTTTGATGCTGCGGCTCACCTTGATCATACCGTCGTCCCGCAGAAACCGCCGGATCTCACCCATGATCATCGGCACCGCATAGGTTGAAAATTTGACATCATAGCCGGGATCAAAATGATCAATCGCCTTAATCAGCCCGATACATCCAATCTGATAAAGGTCTTCCTGTTCACAACCGCGTCCCTGAAAGCGTTTTACAATGCTCCACACCAGCCCGGTATTTTCCAGCACAAGCTTATCTCGCGCTTTTTGATCTCCCTCGTGAGCCATGCCAATCAGCCTCAGCGTATCCACCATCCCGCATCACCTGCCGATTTCTTTTCTCATCACAACCTTCGTGCCTCTGCCCGGTTCTGACTCCACAAAGACTCCATCCATAAAAGCCACCATAAAAGAAAAGCCCATACCCGAACGTTCACCGGTCTGATCTGTGGTAAATAACGGCTCCATCGCCCTTTGAATATCCGGAATCCCGACTCCCTGGTCAGAAACCTCAACCGTAAAAGTCCGCTCCTCAATCCGTCCCCTGATATCAATCGTTCCCTCGCCGCCCCCATATCCATGGATCTCCGCATTTGTTACAGCCTCTGAAACTGCCGTCTTTACATCATTAACCTCCTCCAGAGTCGGATCCAGCCGACTCAAAAAAGTCGCTGCCACCACCCGCGCAAATTCCTCATTTCTGGATCTGCTGTCAATTTCCAGATGAAACTGTTCCATCTCTTCCTCCCTTCACTCTCCATATCCTTTATCGAATCAAAGCAGCCTCTTTCGAATCACAGATCGTCATCAGCTTACCGATTCCACCAATGGCCAGTACACGCGCAATCTGTCCGTTCACACCATAAATTACCGTCTTGCCCCCACTCAAATGCATCTGTTTATACCGGTTCAGCAAAATCCCAATCCCCGAAGAATCCATAAACTCCGTGTGCGAAAAATCAAAAATCAGCCGGTTAATATAATTCTCCGAAAAAAGCAGATCCGTCTCATATTTCAAATTCCGACAATTATGATGATCCAGCTCCTTAGGAAGATGGATAATCAGCGTCTGCTGGTACGGCTCGTAAGTAAAAGAATTCTGCATCATTGTTCACTCCTTTTATTAATAAAATTTTTGCATATCGATCTATAAGAAAGAAAACCCTTCCAAACATACCCCTCAAAACACTTTGTCTGGCCTTGCGCATAAAAAAAGAAGATACACATAAAGATCTAACAAATCTCATCTTATGTGTATCTTCCCCTCATCTAAGGAATTACAAGAACATATATTTTTATTGCATACCCATCACCCAGTCCCTGAGCGAGAAAAATATCCGCAGAGGACATTTTTCACGTCGGCACTTAGCGAGCAGGCTTTTGCGAGCTTATGCCTCAGCATCCATATAACGTGCCAGTGACACGTTATATGGAGTACCGCTACGTGAAAACCTAAGCGCAAGCGGTCCTCGGAGGATATTTTTCTCGTTCAGGGACGGACTGACCACCAATAAAATATCAAATTTCATTAATACCCTCGCCTCTCCTTCGCCACCTCCGCATACTCCGAATCCGCATGATTCATAATAACATCCCCAAAACACTGATTCGCCGCTTCCGTATCCCCCATCGCCTGATAAGCCACCCCGATCTTATAAATCGCCGCAACATTATCCTCACGGATAGAAAGACTATCCTGATAATAACCGATTGCTCCAGCCGGATCATTTTCCTCCATCGCCGTATCTCCCATACGTTCCAGCAATCGATAACCGGTCTCCGCCATCACCTGATAAACCTGAGTCAGCGTATCTGCAAGCGATTCCTCCTGCTGCAGGATCGACCAGTCCGTCTGCACATAGACGAGAGACGCTTCACTGATCTGGTCGCTTTCCAGATATTTCAGGATCTGTACCAGATTGCGGTACTGTTCCAGCATCGCACTGTTTTCATCCGTAAAAGAGGCGAGTTCCTCCTCTGCCAGCTCCTTAGCAGCAGTTGCTGCCGCGATCTCCCGCTCCAGACTGTCAATCTGGAGGCTTTTCTGATTCATCAGTTCCAGATTACCCAGCAGTTCCTCATTATGCGATCGGTTCAGCGCTTCCCGGTTCGCCGGCAGGATGAGGAAAACTGCCGCCACCATGCCAATCACCAGACCCGCCAGGATATTTAACACAGACTGCCATCCGGTATTTTCTTTATAAGTGGGCGGCATGATGATATCATCATCCTGCATCTGCCGGTGTGAAAATGCATTCTTCAGCTTGCGTCGTTCCACCTCCGCGCGTCCGGTATTGCGCTTGGCAATGCTCATATAATACTGCGCCTGCGGATTATAGCGGTCAATTTTTGTCGCCTGATAAAGACAGCGGCCAGCCTTGGTATAATCCTCATGATGGATATAAAGAAGCGCAAGAAGCTCCTGCGCTTTCACAAACTGAGGAAATTCCTCCAGCATCCGCATTAAGAGCAGAATCGCCAGATCTTCATTGTCATTCTGTGCGTAGATCAAAGCCTGATTGTATTTTTTTGCCGCCTGATCCGCGATTTCCAGATAACCATGCTGCTCACGGACACGGCTCAGATATTCCTCCGCAAGGTTTCCCTCCTCCTGCAGATTCAGGCTGATCACCCACTGCACAAGAGCCGCGCCAACCTCTCCGATCTCATTATAAATCAGTCCCAGCAGATTACGGGCGTCTGTATGATATTTATTGTACCGGAGGCATTTTTTCAGGTCCTCGGCAGCACCGGTCAGATCCCGCGTTTTTGCCTTTGACAGTCCCCGGTTATAATAAGCATCCGCAATCCGGCGGATTTTTTTATCCATCTCCATATATGAAACTCCGGCTATTCTGACTTCTCAGAAACAGATCTCATCAGCTGCATCATCAGATCCGACATATCCGTCAGATCCTCAGTGCCAATGACCTTCTCAACGTCACCGATCTCGGTGCTGGGACGAAATCGTTTTAACTCTTCCTCAAAATCTATCATGGTTTAATCTCTCCATTATCTCTCCGATCAGATACAGCGATCCGATGATATAAAGCCTGTCCGATTTCCCGCGTTTCGCCAGAGCCGCCCGCAGCGCCTGATCAACCTCTGCGTACTGCTCCACTTCCCGGCAGCCTCCCGCACGGAAAAGTCCGGCAAGCTGTCCCTGGTCTGCTGACCGTTCGCTCCGGATATGCGCCACCGTTACATGAACGGGCGAGAGCTCCTCACACAGCATGCGGATCATCTCATCATAATCCTTATCCGACACTGCCGCAAAAAACAGGTGTATTGAAAACCCGCCGGAATCGGCAAGCTGTCCCTTCACAGTACGGATAAAAGCTTCCACCCCTCCCGGATTATGTGCTCCATCCAGCCAGATCCCGTCAGCCACTTCTTCCATCCGACCGCGCCAGTGTACTTTTGCCAGTCCCCTGCGGCATGTCTGAGCATCGACATACGGCAGAGCCAGGATTTCCAGAGTCTTTACGGCAAGTGCAGCGTTCATCCGCTGATACGGTGCAGCAAATGCTGCTTCTGCTGCCAGATCCGGCATCGTCTCTTCGGAAACCGCAAACGCAGGAGCATGCAGCTCGTCCGCGCGCGCCCGGATCACAACAGACGCCTCCGGACAGTTATCGTCATAAATTACCGGCACACCGGCCTTGATGATCCCGGCTTTTTCTCCGGCAATCTGTGCAATCGTATCGCCCAGATACCGGGTATGGTCGAGGCTGATGGAGGTGATCACACAGGCTATCGGTTCTGACACCGCGTTTGTCGCGTCCAGTCTCCCTCCCAGTCCTGTTTCTAGAATACAGACGTCCACCCTGCTGTCGGAAAACAGCTTCATCGCCAGCAGAAAACAGAATTCAAAATAAGACGGGTGACAGTACCCTGCCTCGGTCATCTTCTGAATCACCGGCATCACCTGATCAAAAGTATCCTGAAAATCTTTCTCCGGCACCATCTGACCATCCAGCAAAAAACGTTCCCTTACATTAATCAGATGCGGCGAGATAAAGGTTCCTGTGTGATAACCGGCCTCCATCAGGATAGCCGTCAGATCCGCACAGACCGATCCCTTTCCGTTGGTGCCGGCCACATGGATGATATTCGGACAGGACAGATGAAGCTCTGTCAGAAAAGCTCTGACATCCGCGACGGTATTTTTCTTTCTTGTCCACATCGGTATCGTCTGCAGATACTCTTCCGCGTTCAAAATCATCATATGCCTGTCCATCTTAATTTATTACCTTTTCTTTTCGTTCTCAGCCTTTCATCTGCGCCAGACGTTCTTCTACCTGCGCCATCATCTGCGTATATTTTTCAAGTTTGGCACGTTCTTCGTTGATCTTGGCCTCCGGTGCCTTGCTGATGAACTTCTCATTCGAAAGCATTCCATTGACCCGCTTCAGTTCCCCTTCGAGTCTCTTTCTTTCTTTTTCCAGACGCTCAATCTCTTTCGCCGTGTCCACCAGATCTGCGAACGGCATATAGATCGTCGCGTTGTGGATGACCGCGGATACTGCGTCATCACCGATGCCGTTCCGGTCAGTCTGAATCTCTACTTCACCCGCATAACCAAGTGTCGCAAAGAAGAGTTTGCTCTTCTCAAAAATATTGCGTGTTTTCTCATCCTCCGATACAACGAAAACTTTCGCTTTTCTGCTCGGCGGCACGTTCATCGAAGTACGTACATTGCGGATCGCGCGGACCGCTTCCTTGATCGTCTCAACGGCATATTCATCTTCTGTAAATACCCAGCTCTCCTGATAAACCGGCCATGCTGAGATCATGATTGATTCTTCCTCCTCCTGCAGATTACAGAAGATCTCCTCCGTAATAAACGGCATATACGGGTGCAGCAGCTTCAGTGACTGAATCAGCACAGTCCTCAGCGTCCAGATCTCAGCTGTCTTGGTGCTGTCATCATCCTTCCACAGACGCGGCTTCACCATCTCGATATACCAGTCACAGAATTCCTCCCAGATAAAATCATATACCTTCTGCAGCGCGATACCCAGTTCATATTTATCCAGATTCTCCGTCACTTCTTTAGCCAGAGTATTGCACTTTGAGAGAATCCATTTATCCGCCATTGTCAGATCATCGACAGAGCATTCTCCAACCGGCGCCTTTTCCATATTCATCATGATGAAACGGGATGCGTTCCATACTTTATTCGCAAAATTGCGGCTGTTTTCCACGCGCTCCCAGTAGAAGCGCATATCATTGCCGGGCGCGTTGCCGGTGATTAACGTCATTCTCAGCGCGTCCGCACCGTACTTGTCGATCACCTCAAGCGGGTCGATCCCATTGCCCAGAGATTTGCTCATCTTGCGACCCTGGCTGTCACGCACCAGGCCATGGATCAGTACTGTGTGGAACGGGGACTCCCCGGTCTGCTCAATCCCGGAAAATACCATCCGGATCACCCAGAAGAAAATAATGTCATAACCGGTTACCAGCACATCGGTCGGATAAAAATATTCCAGCTCCTTTGTCTTTTCTGGCCAACCAAGCGTGGAGAACGGCCACAGGGCGGACGAAAACCAGGTATCCAGGGTATCCTCATCCTGCCGGAGTCTCCCGCAGCCGCATTTCGGGCATTTATCCGGCATGGATTTGGCAACCGTAATCTCGCCGCAGTCACAGCAATAATATGCCGGGATCCGGTGACCCCACCAGAGCTGTCTGGAGATACACCAGTCGCGGATATTTTCCAGCCAGTGCAGATAGATCTTGCCGAAGCTTTCCGGAACGAATTTTAATCTGCCGGTCTTTAACGCTTCGATCGCCGGCTTTGCCATCTCTTCCATACGCACAAACCACTGCTGCTTGACCATCGGCTCCACCGTCGTCTTGCAGCGGTCATGAGTCCCGACATTATGGCTGTGCGGCACCACTTTTACCAGCAAACCCTGCTGCTTTAAGTCTTCCACCATCACACGGCGTGCTTCATAGCGGTCCATCCCGTCATACGGGCTTCCGGGGCAGTCAATCGTCGCATCGTCATGCATGATACAGATCTCTGCCAGATGATGGCGTCTGCCTACCTCAAAGTCGTTCGGATCGTGAGCCGGTGTGATCTTCACACAGCCGGTTCCGAAATCTTTGTCTACGTATTCGTCAGCGATCACCGGGATCTCGCGGTCGGTCAGCGGCAGCTTCAGCATCTTCCCCACAAGGTCACGATACCGCTCATCCTCCGGGTTGACCGCCACGGCAGTATCTCCCAGCAGCGTCTCCGGACGGGTCGTTGCGATCTCTACAAACCGTCCTTCTTCCCCCACGATCGGATAATTAATGTGCCAGAAGAAGCCGTCCTGTTCCTGATGCTCTACCTCCGCGTCTGAGATCGAAGTCTGGCAGACCGGGCACCAGTTGATGATCCGCGAGCCCTTATAAATATAACCCTTCTCATAGAGTCTGGTAAATACCTCCAGCACTGCGTCCGAGCATCCCGGGTCCATCGTAAATCGCTCACGGTCCCAGTCAGCGGAAGAACCCAGCTTCTGCAGCTGATTGATAATGCGGGTGCCATATTCCTTTTTCCAGTCCCAGCATTTCTCCAGGAAGCCCTCGCGGCCCAGATCTTCCTTATCGATGCCCTCACTCTTTAATTTATCGATAACCTTTACTTCGGTCGCGATCGCCGCATGGTCGGTACCCGGCTGCCACAGCGCCTCATATCCCTGCATTCTCTTATAGCGGGTCAGGATATCCTGCATGGTATTATCCAGCGCGTGTCCCATATGGAGCTGTCCGGTAATATTTGGCGGCGGCATCACAATGGTAAACGGTTTCTTTCCCTCCCGTCTGCCCCGTTCCGCATCGGCGTGAAAATATTTCTTTTCCAGCCATTTCTGATACAGCTTTGATTCAATCGCCGCAGGATTATAATTTTTTTCCAGCTCTTTCATGATCCATCTACCTTCCTACTACAAATATATTTATGATGAAGCGGCAAAATCTGCCGCCATGATACACATACGCCTATCGGATCCGCCGGTAATCCTGTCTCCAGGCACCGATCAGGGCTTCCTCGCCGGCACGGCGTTTCCGGCTGTCCTTTTCAAATAACGCCTCCAGCTCCACCATTTTTTTGTGTTTTGCGGCAGCTTCTCCGGCCGCATCGATCCGTTTCTGACAGGCGGATTCTGTCTCCTCGTCCACCAGCGCTTTTACCTGGTCGCTCAGTTTCTGTGCGGTGTCCAGCCTGGACAAAATCACCATCATTTCCAGAGTGCTTTTCTGCCCGGTTCGCAGCCAGGCCTTTTCAAAGGCTTCCATCGCCTGTCCGGTCCGGAACATCCGTGCATAACAGGCTCCCAGATTATTCCAGATTCTGCCGATAAATAAATCACTGACAAACGAATCCTTCGGATATTCGGTCAGTTTCGTGTAAATCGCTGCGGCTTTGCCGTACTGCCTCATGGAAAACAGCTCGTCCGCCTTGGCTTTGCCATAATCAGCCGGGTGCCTGTTCCGGAAATTGGTTAACAGCTGGCGGAAGCGCCCAATCTCGGCACTGCTGTGATAATCTCCCTCACTCAGAATCATCGCCAGGACTTCATCAGTACTGCCGTTGTTCTTTAAAAATCGCTCAATCTTCAATGCCAGGAATCCCTGATTCAGTTCCTCTCTTAAAAAATTCAGCAGATTGTCATCCACAAAATCTTCCATCACAAGCAGCGGATAATTAAAGATCACATAGGAAAGCTCCTGGGACGAGTAAAGGTGGATTCCCAGATTTTCCATATAATAAGGATGACGGACATTTTCCTGTCTGCATAACAATAAACTCATTTGTTTTTCTCCGATCTCACAGCATAACCTCCTGCCTGATCTGCGCGCCGGATGATGGAAAAAGCTCGCCAAATCCCAGATCTTTCATCTCTACGGCCATGGTTCGGTCATCCAGAAATCCCACGCAGATTCTCACCTTCAGCGTCCGGTCCTTTTTCCTGGGGAATCCCTCCAGCGGTATGGTGATCGTTTTCTTTTTGCGAATGTCTAAAGGCGTTACCATAAAATCTACCGAATCCTGTTTATCCGGAATCACATCGATCACGGCACTGCGCCCATACCAGTTATCTCCCGCGGATGCCAGCGTAACCAACGTTTCCTGTCCTTTATGAAGAACATTCATCGAAATGGTTGTCTTCAGATGCCCCTCACAGATACAGATAAAGGGAAACGCTGCTCTGGCGGAAATCAGTTCCGACGCACGCAGCAGAGCGCCTCTGGCAAAAATCGCCGGTTCCCGGAATACCCGGCGGCTGACAGATAAAAGTTTCATGAACTCCTGAGCCCATTCCTGACTTTCAAATCCCTTTCCGCAAAGGAAAATAGCGGAATAGAGTTTTTTTCGCATCATGCGCTCGGCACAGGCACAGAGAATCGTATCTCCTACTTTTGCTTTCTGAGGCGTTTCCAGCAGATCAAGGTCAAAGCGGTCCTCCATCTCCTCATATTCTGCTATGACAAAGGATTTTTTCGGTCCCCTCTGAATCTTCAGTTCATAATAACGAAGTCCCTCATCGGAAAGATCAAACATTCCTACCGTCCCATTCCAGATTTCCTTTTTCTGACTGAGCGTATCGTAAACAAAGCCTTCCGCATGACTGATGATCCGAAACTGGGAATCCTCAAAGCCAAGACTTCTCAGACAGTCTGTCAATACCCGGATCAGTCTTGTCTCCAGCCGCCTCACTGCGATTACTACTGCGTTAATCTCCCTGACAGTTCCGCTCTGTACCGGGATCTCCAGTGCCATGGACAAAAAGCGTTTCATCAGCTCCGCGGCCTCATATTTTGTATTGCCAAGCGTAGCCGTCCCGTCCTTGCCTGTCAGACTGACGAGTTTATCAACAAGGATTCCATCTCCCCGGAGTACCTGCGCGTAAGCATTCTCTCCGATATACCATTCATCCGTATTTTTTCCACGGCAGATCACCGTCGGAAATGTCCATATATTTTCTTCCTCCGGGCCGCAGACCTGTGTATACGTGTCACACAGGTCGATGCCGACCAACAATCCATCCATGATCTTTATCCCCCAGGACGTTCCGGTCTCTACATCAGGGGGAATAATTCCTCTCTGATCAGATGATCCGCCAGATACGTCTTCATTTTTTCTTTACATTTCTCTTCATTTTTGTAAAATGTAACACAGATATCATTTAAATCCGCATACCGGCTCTTACCGATTCCTACCCGTTCCGGATCGGAAACCAGCGTTCCTTCCTGCGTCACTACATCCTGCCCATTCCGGTTCTCACTGATCCGGTATTCCAGCTTTTCTCCCGCAAACAGAACCTTCTGCATCACATAAATCCCGGCATAGACCCGCTTCATTTCCTCCGGATGGAACTCCGTCTCCTCCGGCAGAATCCGAATCATCATCATGGGTTTGTTCCCTGGTGTTTCTTCACCCTGACAGCGGTATTCCAGAATCGTCTGATCCATGATTGACGCAGGCAGCGTGACCTGCCTGCCCAGTATCTGAAACCAGGCAAATATCCTCCCTTCCGCAAGCAGCACATCCAGGATCTGTGAGCAAAGCTCCTTTCTCGCATTATCAAGCTCCGGTAATTTTGAATAATAAAGACCGACTGCCAGGAGCCAGATCACCGGAAGCTTACGGAGTTCTCCGGCACTTTTGCAATAACCCTCCAGATGAGCAAATACCTTGTCCGAAACCGGTTTTTCATCCAGAAAATAATTTGCGCTTTTCTTTGTATAATACGCGCGGATCAGGCTGTCACTGGGCTTCTTCACGCCGGAATACCACTCGAATACCGCATCCATCCGGTCACTGTCTCCGCAGAACAACATCTGAGCCAGCAAGCGTTCCGCCATGTCATAAACTTCCACGTGCTCCGTCATTCCCTTTTCCAGCACGCTGTACATAACATCACCACTGCCGTCATAGTGTTCACAGAGGTAATCCAGAATGACACTGTCATATTTGCCTTTCAGAAATAGTTCACAGGAGTACGCAAGCAATTCTTCGGAATCCGGCGGCGTCTGATGTAAAATCTGAAAAGAGCACAGTTCCTCCAGGCGATCATCAGCAATCCCCTCCCGCCCGTACTCTTCGATCAAGCTCCAGGCTTCTTTATCATATTTCCGGTCGATCAGCGCCTCAATCATCCGCACCCGCTGCTCTCTGGACAAAGACTGCGGATTGAGTTTCAACAGGTATGCTGCATCCTCATCTTCTGTCTGTCCGCCGGCTTCAAACCGCCGCAGGCGGCTGTCAAAGATTTCGTCAAAAATAATTCTGCGGTAAGAGGGATGAAGCGGGAGTCCGTCCAGAGTCTTCTGCTGAGATTCCAGGTCTCTCTGAGAAGAAATTCCCCGGGTCAATATTTCACGGCTCTCTCTCAGCCTCAGCATCGGATGGTCAGGAAAGACCTCATAACACCGTTTTGTCATTTCCTCCACGTTCATTTTTTCCATTGCCGGTGTCTTACGGAAGGGCATATGATAAAACCGATTGCCAAATCCATCCTGAAAGAGGATCACATTCTGTTCCAGATATAAAGGTACATAGGCAACGCCGTCCTGAATCGGATAAGCATCCTCCTCATTCAGTTCCTCATAACAGACGATTACGTATTTCATGTTCGGGTTTTTAACCCGGATCCGGTATGAGCTTAAAATCGACGGCAGCACTCGCGCAACTTTGCGATCGATCATTTCCTGATACAGAATCTGTTCGTAAAGCACGACAAGTCTGCGGTTTACCTTGCAGCGAAGGAGCTGATCCATGGTAAATTCGCTGATTTCCTTTTCATATTTGGCATAAAGAGGCGCATCCTTCTTCATATATTTTAATATATTCATATATAAGAGCGCCCTGCTGTTGTCATCCAGCGGCTTCCCGTAAGAAAAATACAATAACACTTCCTTCGGAAGTAAATAAGGATAATCCTTCGGCAGAGTATAAAGGTAATATTCATAAAGTCCGGTAAGACTCACCCCGTTTGTCAGCGCTTCCTCATACCAGTGAAAATACTCCTTCCCGCGGCAGTGCCCTTTGATCAGCATCGCACAGACAGCGGAAAGAAAACGCCGGTCCTTAAATGTCTCGTACATCAATGTCAGCAGACGGCACACCAGTTTGTCAAAGCGCCGGCCTTCCGCTGCGATCTGTGCGGCCTTCAGAGCTAACTCCTCCTTCAGCAGACCTTTGCGGACACCAAAAACCAACACCTGAAGTTCAAAGTCGTTAACCTGTCTGAGCGTATCCGGATGCTTTTCAAACAGTTCCAGCGCAGTATAATACAGAAACGGGCTGTGGCATCCTCTTGAGAAATAATGCCGCATCTGTGCAAGAAGCTCCATCGGCTTCTCCTTCACAGACGGATCCAGCTGCACCCAGAGAAGGAACAGGCTGCCCGATATTTCCTCTTTCCGATACCGGTCGACCAGATGAAGCAGGGCGTCCCTTTGTTCGGACCGCCCGTTCAGCTGAATCTGCATATAGGTATAATAACAGTATTCTACATATTTTTCCTGACGGCGTTCCGCCATCTCGCCCTTACGGGCATCCAGCAGCTCTGCCGCACGGACATGGTCACCGGAAGCAAGTGCAAGCTCAGCATCCATTAACACGATCGAGAGGGTATCCTCATAACGTTCATACATCGCTTCCAGCTTTTGCTTCATCTGACCCATGAGAAGCGGATCCTTCGGCTGCTGCGTTTCATACTGCAGACGCATCGCGAGATACCAGCTCAGATCCGCATAAGACGGTTCCTTCCTGTGTGCATCTCTGGAGGATATTCCCTTTACTTCAATCGGAATCACCCTGGCGTCCCGCACCGTATCGATATGAATTGACCCCAGATTATGACCGCCATGAAGCCGGGAAGGATCGATCTGATAAGAAACCGTACACACGCCGTCTGCAAAATTCTCCTGGCCGAAGGAAGTCTTCGGCAGCATCAGAAAATCTCCGTCCGCAGATACTTCAAAATGTACATATCCCCAGGTACTGCAGCGGATCTTGATCACATCTTCCAGTTTATTTGAATCAGCCCGGTATCTTCGCGGCATTACACTCACCACCAGTTCAACCGGCTGCTTTTGCTTTAATGCGACTAAAAATTCCTCCAGACTGTTCCTACGGTCCGGCCTTTTCTTCAGGCCATCATAAAGGATACGGGTATGAGGATCCTGCATAAACGGCGCGTCCACAAAATCTTCAAATGTAAACAGACGCAGTCCCATATCCGGATCGCTTCTGACAATATCCGCAAAATCCTTCGCACTCTTTAACTGTCTCAGAGTCATCCCGGACTGATTGAACTGCACAGCAAAACGATACGGCACTCTGGTTTCTCCGTCATCGGTTACCAGATAAAATTCTCCCGCTATCTCATCTCCACAGGACAGATGTCTGCTGTCAACCTCAAAAACAATCCGGTTGCGGACTCCGCCAAAGGAATCATTTTTTACTTTCACCCGCACGTTGGAAGAATAGACCAGTCCCTTCATATATCCGCCATCCGCATCCGAGACCGACAGCTCTCCGGACGAGATTTCTCCCGCCAGAACCGCAGCCTCCACGGACAATGGACGAACGATAAGACCGGTTTTCACCCGGTCCACGATCCCTCTTGCCAGCCGATTGATTTTTTCTCTCATAGTGTCACCTTTTCATTCCCACGGTACTACCCAAATCGCTGTGGGCAATAATCGTTTATATCTTAGCATAATTTCACTTGATTTAAAAGGTTTAAATTGGTATGATTATAAAAAAAGTGAATGGAAGAAAATTTACTATGCTGTCCGATCCGATGACTCTGTATAAACTGATGAATCTTTATATGCTGAAAAAAGTCAACTTTCCTCTGAGCAATGCCCAACTGACGGACTTTTTCCTCCAGCATGAATATACCAGCTATTTCACGCTGCAGCAGGCGTTAAATGAGCTGCAGGAAGCGGGGCTGATCCGCTCCCACTCCACACACAACAGTACTAACTATGAAATCACACCGGAGGGAGAAGATACGCTGACTTTTTTTCAGAAAAACATCTCTCCCGCCATTATCTCGGATATGGATCAGTATCTCAAAGACAACCGCTTTCATCTCCGCAGTCAGATGGGCGTTCAGGCCGATTATTACAAATCCACCAATCAGGATTATATCGTTCACTGTGAGGTGCGCGAGGGAAAGGGTATCCTGTTTGATCTGAATCTCTCCGTCCCCGACAGGGAACAGGCCGAGTCTATGTGTACTCAGTGGAGGGAAAACAGTCAGAAGATTTACGCTTATGTTATGAAGGCTCTGCTCGGCGGGGAATGAACGAAAACAAGGTTTTTTTGACACTTTAGTTCTTATCTGCGTCCTGCAGAGAGAGATTCATTTTTCTCGATCTGCTCCCGCAGTTTCTTTAACGCCTTCTTCTCAATACGACTCACATACGAACGTGATATGCCAAGTACAGCAGCAATTTCCCGTTGAGTCCTTGCCCTCTCACCAAAAAGGCCATATCTCATACGGACTACGGCTTTTTCCTGTTCTTTCAGACAAATATCATAAGCTCCATAAAGTTCCCGGATATCCTGATCCCGGATCATATCTTCCAGCATTTCTCTGCTTTCTGCTTCCATCATATCAACAAGACTTACGGCCTCTCCATCTTTATCAACTCCGATGGGTTCATAGAGAGAGACTTCTCTGGAATATTTTTTATTTGAACGGAGCATCATTAAAATTTCATTTTCGATACATTTCGCTGCATAAGTAGCAAACCTGCTTCCACGATCCATGCGATAGGTATTCACCGCTTTAATCAGTCCGATACTACCCACCGATACCAATTCCTCCATGTCATAATCGGAATTCTGGTATTTTTTAGCCACATGAGCGACAAGACGCATATTCCGCTCAATCAGAAGCGTTTTTGCTGCTTCTTCCCCTGCTTCCATACGTTCCAGGCAGGCTCTTTCCTCCCCTGCTGACAATGGTTTTGGAAATGTTTTCAAAGAAAAAACCACCTGCGCACTTACTTATTTATAATCTATGCGCAGGTGGTTTTCCATGTTTCCGGAAACCAGGAGAATAAAGAATCTGATTGCCTTTGCCCATCTCCGGTATTATAATCATCATAAAGACTTTTCACAAAGGAATACCCCATGAATCATTTTAAAAATAAACAGAGAGACTTCTCGTCCGGAAAAATGTGGAAAAACATCACAGCTCAGGCCGTGCCATTAACTGTGGCCCAGCTGGTGCAGCTGCTATACAATATTGTTGACCGTATTTATATCGGCCATCTGCCGCATTCCGGCAGTCTGGCCCTTGCAGGCATCGGACTGACATTTCCTGTCACCACGCTGGTACTGGCCTTTTCAAACCTCTTTGGTACGGGAGGAGCTCCCCTCTTTTCCATTGAACGCGGCAGAGGCCATCAGGAAAAAGCTTCTGAAATCATGGGAAATGTCTTTACCATGATTTTGATTTCTTCCATCATAATTATGACTCTCTGCCGGATGTTTCTCCATCCGATTCTTATTTTATTTGGTGCCAGCAGTTCCACACTTCCTTACGCACAAGACTATCTGATTGTCTATCTGACCGGTATCCTCTTTTCCATGTCTACATCCGGGATGAATGGTTTCATCAGTGCGCTTGGTTTTCCGGGAACTGCCATGCTGACGACGGTAATCGGAGCTGTCTTAAATCTGATTCTGGATCCGATCTTTATCTTCGGACTGTCCCTCGGCGTAAAAGGCGCAGCCGCGGCCACGGTAATCAGCCAGATCGTTTCCGCCGTCTGGGTCATTCGCTTCCTGAGCAGAAAAGAAATCGAAATTTTCCTGAAGCTGCCTGATATGAAATTAAAAAAACATACCGTACTCTCCATTCTGGGCCTTGGTGTAAGCGGATTTATGCAGCAGGCAACCAACAGCGTCGTGCAGATCGTCTGTAATGTTACACTGCAAAATTATGGCGGAGATCTGTATGTCGGCATCATGACGATTATCAGCAGCATCCGTGAAATCGCGCAGCTGCCGGTTAACGGCATCACCAGTGGAGCCCAGCCGGTTCTCGGCTATAATTACGGAGCCGGAAAAAACGACAGAGTCCGGCAGGGTATCCGCTTCGTATCGCTTGCCGGCATTATTTATACTGCCGTTCTCTGGCTCACGATCGAGATCTTTCCTGCCGCTTTTATCCGTTTCTTCTCCAATGACACCGAAACTCTTGTATCAGGCATCCATGCCGTGCGTATTTATTTTCTGGGATTTGTATTTATGAGCCTGCAGTTTGTCGGACAATCTGTCTTTGTCAGTCTCGGAAAAGCCAAACGGGCCGTATTTTTCTCTCTGCTGCGCAAGGTCATTATCGTCGTACCCCTTACGCTTATCTTCCCCATGCTCTGGGGATTGGGAACCGACGGAGTATTTCTTGCTGAGCCGGTTTCCAACCTCATTGGAGGCACTGCCTCTTTTCTCACTATGTGGATCACATTGTATTGCAGGTTATAGGGAATCGTGAAAACGATCAGCGGGTGACGATATCCACCGGGACATTAAAAATTTTCGCGACCTTTAAAATCGTATTGATATGACGTCCTGTCGCCGCCGCGAAGTGATGGGTCGGCCCGCACTCGCTCCAACGAGTCACAAACTCCCTCGCCCCACAGGTAAAACGGGTGCGCATATTGGTATCGCCAAAGGATAAAATCTTGCCTTCTTCATTGATACCTTCCGCCGCAACAAACTTAAAATTGCCGTTGCCATCCTGCGTGATCGCAAGATAAGTGACCGGCCCGGTATAAGGATAAAACTGCGTCAGATAACCGCCGCCTGTCTTTCCATGAAATACTTTCACAATCTTCATCGTAGGCTTTTTCCCGGAGATATCCGCATCGCCGGATCCGCTGTGACCGATAATCGCGATATCATCGTTGAAATCCAGAGAATACATCTCTGCCAGCTGACCGGTGCCGGAAATGGTTTTGAGAATGCTCATGGCCATGGCAACCTTCATGTCGCCTTCTACCGCACAGGCAGTTCCCTGCTTAATCAGCATCGAGAATGCGGGAATCAGCATGCTGTCCAACACGCCGGCCCTGCCCTGGGCATAACCATCATAATGCGAAGCGATCAGACCAAGTTTTTCTTCCTTCACCCATTTTTCAAAAGCCACCACATATTTTGCCATTTCCCAGACTTCTTCGATGCTGCCGCCGCCTTCGATATCAAACGTATCCAGAATATCCTGTGCTTTTGCCCGGATCGTATCTTCATCATGGATATCATCGGCAATCGCCCACATCTTTTCCCAGTCAAACTGCTTCGTATACAGATGCATCCGACGGTAAATATTGGATTCATCAATATACAGATCCATCATACCCGGATAAGGACGTCCGATCTGGGCAATATTGGTATCACGGAAACGCCGGCGCACCTGTGCCGCCCGGCACCAGTCGTCGATCTCCGCCTGCACTTGATCGTCGCCTCCTTCTACCACACCGGTAATCACCGCATGGCGCTTGCCAAAACGTTCCAGATCTGCAACCATCTCTCCTACTGCGCCGCAGGCATAGCCCTCGCCCAGCCAGGATGCAATGTCGGTATGGTCATAATCCAGTGCCTTCAGCTTCTGGACGTTTACCAGTACCACCGGAACATCCAGATCCTTGACTGCCGGCAGCATATTATAAGACGTTGCATAGGTGAGCAGCTGCAAAAAGACCAGATCAACATCCGCGCCGCGGAAGAGATCTCCGGCCGCCTGCGACTGTTCCTTGGTCGTCACCATACCGCCGTCCACGATCTCCACCGTATCCGGAATCGTCTTTTTAAATGCTTCATACTGCGCCTGAAATTCCGGCACCAGAGAAGGAAACTGCGGCAGATAAGCGCCCAGCGCAATGGAAAAAACACCGATTCTTGCCTTTGTGTCAACTAACATAATTTTAACCTCCATGTTGAAATTGAAACGATCCTGATATATCATTTGATAGTTTCATTATAAAATCATGGATGTTGTTTAAAAATGACAATTTTTGATTTTTTCACTGACATTATTTGTTCCATTTGTTGCGCAGATTTTGCCGAACCTCACCGGGATTCATGCCAAATTCACGCTGAAACCGCTTATAGAAAAAACTCTGATTCTCATATCCCACAGAAACGGCGATCTCATTGATTGACTGATCGGTGTCACGCAGCAGGTTTACCACCTGTTCCATACGCCGTTTTGCCTGCAATTCTTTAAAAGTAGTTCCTGTGTGCTTTTTGATCAGCCGACTGAGCGCAGGAGCCGAGTATCCCGTGCTCAGCGCCAGTTCGTTCAAAGTTCCCGTCCGATACTCATCATGAATATACTGCTCCACTGCAAGAATCAGCATATTCCCGTTTTCATGTTCTGACGGGATCTGAACCTGCTCCGCCACATTCAGCAGATGCAAAAAAAGCAGTCCCATGGAAATACTGAGAACCCGTTCTTCGTTATGCTGTCTGCATAGAATAGAATAGACGATATTTTCCGCCAGGTTCTGAATGCAAAGATCTGCTGCGACCGGAAAGTACAGATACTGCGCAAGACTTTCCTCCTGCTGCAGTACGTTTACCATGAATTCCGCCAGAATATTTTCCTTACCTACCATCTCCCTCACTTCTTCAAAAAAGGTGGGCATGATGATCAGATTGATCGCCAGGTCGTCTGCTCCGCACGGCAGAATTTCATGCTCCGTGTGCTGGTTCATAAACAACAGTTCTCCACTGCCGACAACCAGCTTTTTCCCTTCTACTCTGTGAGTAATCGAACCGGACAGAACATAAAAGAATTCGACATAATTATGTCTGTGCGGCGGAAAATAAACAAAACGGGTATGTTTCCGCGCGGTAATCAAACGGTTTTCCGCGATCAGCTTTTCATGCTCAATCACGCTTTGCTTCGGCTGATCCGTGTAAATGGACCACTGAACATTTTTCTGGCCGTCTAAGGCCGCTTTTTCCTCCGGTGTGATTCGCTTCAGCATTCGGAACAACTCTGCGTTCATATGATTTCTCCTGATTCGATAACATTTTTCTCATCCATCATCTGGGTTCCTGTAAATTTCAGTATACCATCTTTCCCCTTTAATCACAACAGGCTGAGTGTGATCGAGCAGCATGATCGAGCAGGAGACGACCTTTCGTCTCCTGCTCGCCTGCGCGGACCGGGTGCGATGTCAACCGCAAAACACCTTCCCCGGCCCTGTGCATAAAAACCACAAGCGCTCAAATCTAAGCCTGAAGCAGAGATTTGAGCGTCTGTGGTTTGTAGAAGGAATCCATCTGAACACATAGGCATTCAGATAAAACAGGAATGGCTGTGAAATATATCCCCGCAATCTTACATCAGTTTGCGGAACAGATTCTTAAAGTCTTCAATCGAAGCGTCTTTCGGATTGCCCGGAGCGCAGGCGTCCGCAGCAGCGGATTCTGCCAGGAAATCGAGATCCTCTTCCTTCAGCTTATCCAACTTGGTGGGAATCCCTACATCGATGGACAACTGGCGGACGGCATCAATCGCGGCCTTGCGATACGCAGCCTGATCCATTCCGGTAACATCCACACCCATAGCTTCCGCAATGTACTTAAACTTATCACCTGTCGCATCAGCGTTGAATTCCATAACGATCGGCAGCATCATCGCACAGGCTACGCCGTGAGGAGTGTCATACACAGCTCCCAGTGTGTGAGCCATGGAATGAGCAATGCCCAGACCGACATTAGAAAACGCCATACCGGTAACAAACTGACCCAGAGCCATGCCCTCACGGCCTTCCTGCTCATTCTGAACAGCGGCACGAAGGTTTCTGGAAATCAGCTTAATCGCTTCCAGATTCAGACAGTCAGCCAGCTCCCAGGCGGCCCTGGTAGTATAACCCTCAATGGCATGAGTCAGAGCATCCATACCGGTCGAAGCAGTCAGCCCCTTCGGCATCGTAGACATCATATCCGGATCAACGATAGCGATATCCGGGATATCATTGACATCGACACAGACAAATTTCCGTTTCTTTTCCACATCCGTGATTACGTAGTTAATCGTTGCTTCCGCCGCGGTACCCGCTGTTGTCGGTACTGCAATCGTATAGACGGTGCGGTTCTTTGTCGGCGCTACGCCCTCCAGAGAACGGACGTCGGCAAACTCGGGGTTGTTGATGATGATACCGATTGCTTTTCCGGTATCCATGGACGATCCGCCGCCAACAGTAATCATGTAATCCGCACCGGATTTTTTGTAAGCTTCTACACCGGAAAGAACGTTTTCAATGGTAGGATTCGGTTTAATATCCGAATAAACCTCATAAGCCATGCCAGCCGCATCCAGCAGATCGGTGATTTTTTTCGTGACATTGAACTTTACCAGATCCGGGTCAGAAGCGATGAACGCCTTCTGAAAGCCCTTGCTCTGGATAATGCCCGGAATCTCCTGGATGGCTCCCTTGCCGTGATAAGAAACGCCGTTCAGTACAAAACGATTGACCATAAGATAATTCCTCTCTTTCTTTGTTATTTTATTATTGTTTTATCTTTATTATTTTACCAGATGCCGCAAAGATATTATAACCTTATTTATTTCTCATACAGGAACTTTTCCGGAAGTGTCACACCAAAATCTGCCGCCAGATGCCGGAAATCGTCCGGCTGAATGGTCTGGCGTTTGGTACCGCCCGTCATAGATATTACCTTTACCAGTATTTCAGCGGATTTTTCTACAGTATGCATCAAACCAAAGGTCAGATCAAAATTCTCACCTGAGCAGAACATACCATGATGCGCCCAGATCGCCACATCGTACTGTTTCATCAGTTCTGACGTTGCTACGGCGATATCACGTCCGCCGGGAACCATCCACGGCACCACACCGATTCCTCCCGGAAATACCACCGGGCACTCCGTTGCCATCTCCCATAACTCTCTCGTAAAAGCCTCATCCGTCAGCGGCAGCACAAACGTCAGCGCGATCGTATTAGCCGGATGAGCATGATAGATCACACGATAGGCGCCATTGGTAGCGGCTTTTTTTACTTCGTGATTCATCAGATGAGACGGGAATTCACTGGTCGGTCTCCCACCGTTTACCAGTCCCCAGCACACACGGTATTTTTCACCCGCTCCATCGATCTCGCAGATCGCACAGGAATCAGCCGGGTCGCGCATGACATTGCGAAAATATTTTCCCGATCCGGTAGCCACAAAAAACTCACCGGCCAGACCGGGCACACTGGTGCCAATCTCTTTCCACTCACCGTCAAATGACAATTCTTCACGAACCGCCTCCACTTCTTCCGGCTTCATCCGATACGTAAGATTACCGCCATTGCGTTCATGCCAGCCCTGCTGCCAGCCGTCATCCGCCATACGCATAAAGCCTTTCATAAATTCAGCATCCAAAACTCTCATCGTAGTCTTCCTTTCTCCATCGGTCCGATGGTATCACTCCAGCCAGAATACCTGCCTCAGCAGAGGCTGAGCGCCGGTTTCCGGATCCTTCTCCATGATCAGAACATCCTTCATATACTCGTCCCAGCGGGCGACGACTTCACTTTCTGCCTGCACTCTGTCAGCATATTCGATGCCCTTCCCGCATTCATAATAGCCAAACAGTTCATCACCGGTCATCCAGATACTGTAGTGACAAATGCCGGCGTCTTTCAGAACCTGTTTCATTTCCGGCCAGATCGCATCATGCCGGCGTTTATATTCATCCTGTTTTCCGGGTATCACACGGCCTTTCCAGGCGTACCGTTCTGCCTTCTTTTCATTCATTTTATCTCCAATCCTCCGCCTTTTCGTTGACGGCACAAATAGTAATAAAAGACCCTCTTTCCTTCCCACGATCTGCTTCGCACATCATGATCTGGCCGGTAAAATTTCCCGGATATCAAAGCTTCTGCGAACCGAGTCGCGAGCCTCCTGCAGGCTGTCAAACTCACCTGCCTGAATCATCTGGACAAGGAGATTTCCAATAGCCGTGCCTTCCACCGGACCCGCATAGACCGGTAAACCGGTGCGATTCGCCGTCAGCTGGTTTAAATATTGATCCTGACATCCTCCTCCCACCACATTGATACTGGTGTAGGTTTTGCCGGTCAGCTTTTCCAGATCATGGATCGCTTCGGCATAACGGTTCGTCAGGCTGACATAAACACACCGCATAATCTCGCCTGTAGTTTCCGGAACCGGCTGACCGGTTCTGGCACAGGCATCTTTCACTGCCTGAATCATACTTTCCGGAGCCAGGAAACAGGCATCATCAACATCAACGACGGAAGAAAACGCTTCTGCCTCCTTTGCCGCAGCAATCAGATCCGGAAATGACCATTGCTTTTCTGCCGCAGTACGGACAGTCTTGCCGGCAACATAATTAACTCCATTGAGTTCCCGGCGGATGGACTGGATCATCCACAGCCCCATAATATTTTTCAGATAACGGTATCGGTACCAGGCGCCGCCCTCGTTGGTAAAATTCTCCGCGCGGCTTTCCTCACTGGTGATCGGTTCCTCGTTCTCCACTCCCAGCAGTGACCATGTACCACTGGAAAGATATACCGCGCGGTCATCTCTGGCAGGAACCGCCAGAAAAGCCGAACCGGTATCATGGGTGGCCGGCAGCACCACCGTGCTGCAAAAACCGACCTCTTTCTGAATCTCCGCAGAAAAATCCCCTGCTATGGTACCTGGCATAGACAATTCACCGAAAAGCTCAGTCGGAAGATCCAGTTTTGAAATCAGCCCATAATCCCACACTTTCTGATCGGCATTCACCAGATTGGTGCTGGTGGCATTGGTATACTCCTGTTTTTTGACCCCGGTCAGTAAAAAATGGAAATAATCCGGGATCATCAGTAAACTCTTTGCCTGTTCCAGCTGTCTGGGATCTTCCTGTTTTTGCGCAGTCAACTGGTAAATGGTATTAAAAATCTGTTTCTGGATACCGGTTTTTGCGTACAGTTCCTCCGGAGAAATTCTGGAGTCCACCCACTGATCCATGCCCTCTGTGCGGCCATCCCGGTAAGCCACCGCATCGCCCAGGATCTGATCATTCTCATCCAGCAGCACATAATCAACCGCCCAGGTATCGATGCCTACCGTTGCGGGGATCTTTCCGGCATCCTTGCAGGCCTTCAGACCATTCAAAATACCGTCCCACAGATTTTTCATGTCCCAGCAATCATGACCGTCACGCCTGATCTGTCGATTCTCGAAGCGATAAACCTCCTCCAGAATGATTTTGCCATCTTCAACCTTTCCTAACATGTGCCGTCCGGAAGAGGCACCGATGTCGACAGCAAGATAATAGTTGCTCATGTTATTTCACCTTTCTTGATACCACACCTGTGTTTTACTATCTATTATTATAAAAGAGGGTGATCTGTTTAAAAATGACAATTATTGATTTGTTCACTGACATTTTTTATCTTACTTTTACACTTCGGTACAGATAAAAGCACAGCGATAATAGAAAAAACATACAAACGCCGGCGATATCATTCCGTAAAATGTACGGAAACTCATTGATTTTAAAAGTCAATATTGCCGCCTTTTTCCTCAATATAACACCTGATTTCTTCCTTCCATTTCCTGTATCCTATGGGTGTCGGTTGGAAAACCGAATGCACGAAACCCTGAAACCGGTCATCAGACCGATCGTACTCGAAATGTTTAAGGAGGTAACAATTATGATGAAGAATATACATACTTTCTGGAAGGAAAACAGTGAAATTGTCGGCAATGCGGTTTCTATCGTAGCAGCCGGAATTACGGTCTACGGTATCCTTTGTTTTTCTTATCTTGTAAACCGCGGCTTCTAAACAGACCGGAGTATAAGCCATCAACACAATGACAAAAAGCTCCGGAGAGTCAGATTTTCTTTTCTGACTCTCCGGAGCTTTTTTCCCGTTTTTCATCCGTCTCAGACTGTTTGCAGCCTGTTCTTACAGCTATAAAGACAATTGTCAATAGCCTGATATCCGGCTTATGAATGCCGGTTCAGCCAGTCTATCGCCACCTTGGTATAGATTGCCGCTCCGCGCGCAAGCACATCCTCATTAAAGAGAATATGCGGGTTATGCTGGCTGCGCCACAGCGTCTCATCCGCGACACCTGCTCCCATAAAGAAATAGCTGGCCGGCACGCGCTCCGTAATAAACGCGAAATCCTCCGATCCCATGGCATGGAAGGCATTCACAGTATTCATCTCACCATCCACCTCATGAATGCTGGCAAGATATTCCTCCGTACAGGTATCGTCACAGGTCGTCGCCGGCACGTCGCTCAAAACCTCAATCTTCCACTCTGTGCGGTATGCTTTGCAGACAGACTCCGTAATATCATGGATTCGCTGAATCAGATAGCTGCGGATCTCCGGTTTGAAGGTGCGCAGGGTTCCCTCCAGAACCGCTGTATTCGGAATGACATTATTTGCTTTTCCCGCTTCAAAACGGCCGATCGTCAGAGCAGCTTCCTCCAGTGCCGAAACCTCTCTCGCCATCAGCTCCTGCAGGCCAAGATAAATATGCACACCGGTATTGATTGGATCGATACCCTCTTCCGGTGTTGAACCGTGAGCGCCCTTACCAGTCAATTCAATGCGGAAACCATAGACCGAAGACATGCCATAATGTCCGTACGCCAGTGTGTGATATGGCATCGCACCGCCGACATGCATGGCAAACGCCGCGTCCACCTGCGGATTTTCCAGAACGCCTGCCTCAATCGCGCAGCTGGCCCCGCTAAAGGTTTCCTCACCAGACTGAAACAATAGCTTTACCGTGCCTTTCAGTTCCTTTTCATGAGCCTTTAACAGTTTTGCGGCTCCCAGCAGGATCGTCGCATGCAGATCATGTCCGCATGCATGCATACAACCATTCTGCGAAGCAAACGGCAGACCGGTCTCCTCCACAACCGGCAGCGCATCCATATCACTGCGGAGCAGGAAGCACTTTCCTTCCTGCCCGATCGTTGCCACTACGCAGGAACAGTCCTCATATACCTCGCAGGCAATTCCCATTTCCGACAGCTTTTCCCGGACAAATGCTACCGTCTGCGGCAATTGGGTGCCAAGCTCCGGCATCTGATGCAGTGTGCGCCGGTTTGTCACCAGTTCCTCATTCATATCCAATGCTTCCTGTAATAACGGATGAATCATGTCTATTATACCTCCTCAATTTTTGCCCATCATCAGCATACCAACCGCGATGCTGAAGAAAATGCAGCCCAGCACCGGCAGATAATTGGCCGCTCCCGGCAGCCAGGCAAATACACCGCCGTTGATCCCGATATAAATCAGAATACCAAATGCCAGAACGATCACTCCCAGCTTCACCTTCTTCATGGCAAACTGCACCAGCAGCGCGCCAAATAACGACGGCAGCAGATAGCTCAGCGCTTCCGTAACCACCGGCGGCAGCATGGCAAGGGCCGAACTGCCCAGGATCACACCGATTGTCAGAACGGAAAGGTTAATAACAATTGATACAGCCATACCGAGAGTCGCGATCACCGAAGCTTTCGGACTTCCCGGTTCTACTCTGGCCGCCGCTTGCGCGACACTGGCACAGGGCACACGCATGTTGGAAATATTTCCCGATAAAAATGCCATATAAGTACCTACCGTCCCCAGCACAGGGAAATAGGAAATCGGTTCCACGAACCACAGCACGCCAAAGGAAGCTGCCCCCGCGACAAATGCGGCCAGCAGCGCTGCCGGCTGCGGAAGCAGCCCATATACGACAGCCAGTGCAATCGCCGGACAAAAGCTTGCCGCGACGCCCAGAAAACCGGTTACCTTGCCCACCCGGTTCATCTGCGGCATATATTCTCCTTCATAAAAATCTAATTCATTCTGATTTTTATTTGTATTTTCCATCTGATTTCCTCCTGATTCGATCAATCTGCAACTTACATGCCAAGCGGAAGCAGCGCTGTGATGATCATACTTCCCAAAATGGCAATCGTCAGTCCCCAGTCACGCAGCCATTTGACATCATTCTTCTCGCTGATGGTCATCATCAGCCACATGATCGCGCCGCCCAGAATGACAGCGATCGAACTTTTATTCAGCTTGACCAGATTCTGTGCACAGAACGAAGAAAACGCACCGATCACCGCAGCTGTGGAAAGTGCAGCCAGCTTCGCCGGATTACTCCCGGTCGCCCGCTTCTGAATCTTATCCATCTTATCCGCGGTAAATGTCGCAAAAATCACCCAGCCGATCGAGCATAAGATCATCGTCCAGAGTCCCATCGTAAACGCCAGCTCTGTCATCCCGCTGCTGCCAAGCTCCACACCCACGGCAGCCGTTCCGAAACCGGCAGCCAGCGACTCGAACATCACGGACCCGATCATAGACAGACGCATCCAGGCAACCGGACCTCCCATGGTCACCAGCAGCGACAACATCCCGCTCAGAATCACGACCGACGGGCCGAGCGAGGTAATCGCACTGCTGCGCATCCCGGCTTTCATCTGCTCCTGTGTCAACCCCAGTTTCGGACCGGCCTGCCAGGCTTTACTCGCAAAGACGATCGCCTGAGCCAGTACCAGCACTACCGGAATCCCACAGGCCACCCACATCACGGCACTGTTTTGCAATTCGGAAACATTCATCTTCATTTCTCCTCTCTTGTAGCACAAGAAACAGCAGTTACCAGCGGCTTTGCTGTTTTCCAAAAAAGGCGCCTGCTGCTGCAAGCGCCCTTACTTACTTTCCCATATTAACGCAGGACAGAAAAAAAGTCAACGTTTTATTAGGCCTGATCCCCTTCTCCGATCTCTTTCAGGACCCGATCGGGAGAATTTCATCACGTGGAAAGCAGAATCCGGTCATTATCGAGCGCCTTGCCGGTACCGACCTTAAAGCGTGCGATCAGATCCTCCACGTTCATATGGCTGCGCTCCTCCCCGCCTACATCCAGCACAATATTGCCGTCAGCCATCATCAGTGTCCGGTTGCCAAGCTCAAGCGCCTGTTTCATATTGTGGGTAATCATCAGACAGGTAATGTTTTCTCCGGCAACGATCTCCCGCGTCAGTTCCAGAACCTTGTCAGCCGTCGCCGGGTCGAGAGCCGCCGTGTGTTCATCCAGCAGCAGGATCTTGGGCGTGACAAGCGTAGCCATCAGCAGTGTCAGTGCCTGACGCTGTCCGCCGGAAAGCAGCCCCACCGGCTGTTTCATCCGGTCTTCCAGCCCCATCCCCAGAAGCGACAGGCGCTCACGAAATAACTTCTTATCCTTTTTGGAAATACGCGAAAACGGATGGGAATTCTCTGTGGAACGCAGAAAAGCAAGTGCCAGATTCTCCTCAATCGTCATTCCCGGAGCCGTACCTTTCAGCGGATCCTGAAACAGACGGCCGATGACGCGGCTGCGCCGATGCTCCGGGACAAAGGTAATATCCAGTCCATCCAGGAGAATCGCTCCGTCATCCACATAAAAAGCACCGGCAATCGCATTAAACAGCGTGGATTTGCCCGCCCCATTGGAACCGATGATCGTCACAAAATCTCCCCTGTCAAGATGAAGAGAGAGATTGGAAACCGCGGTCTTGGCATTGATTGTGCCGGGATTGAAGGTCTTGGAAATCGAGATAATATCAAGCATGATCCTTATCCTCCCTTTTCTTTGGAATCACTCTTCTCGGAGCAGCCATCTTGCGCTTCTGAAACTGCAGCCATGCCCGTATGGTCGGAAAAGCAATCGCCAGCGCTACGATCACGGCGGTCACCAGCTTTAACGCCTGCACCGGCATGATCTTTGTATACAGGACATAGGCATAGATAAAGCGGTAGATGATCGAACCCAGGATGGCAGCGATGACACCCCGGAGCATCGACCGGCGGCCAAGCACCGTCTCGCCGATAATCAGGCAGGCAAGTCCGATAACTACGATACCGGTACCGGCATTAATATCCGCTGTATTCTGATACTGTCCGACCATGGCGCCGGACAGAGCGGTCAGCGAATTGGATACACACAGGCCAACCGTGATCGTAAACGCAGGATTAATCGAAGACGCCCGCACCATGTCGATATTATTGCCGGTCGCGCGAATGGAAAGTCCCAGCCGCGTGCCCAGGAAAAGCACAAGGAGAACTCCCGCGGCAATTGTCACAACACCTGCCAGCAGTGCCTCATACCACTGCCCGCCGATCCCCGTCGCATGGAAGATCGTGAAAATTGTCGCTGTCTTGAGCAGGCTGATATTGGAGCTCCAGCCCATCGCCATCAGATTGACGGTATAAAGTCCCATATTGGTGACGATGCCGGCGAGAATCGACGGAACGCCCAGACGGGTCTGCAGAAATGCCGTGACAAAACCGGCGCAGACGCCGGCGAGCATGGCCGCCGGAATTGCCAGAAACGGATGCCCCGACGCGGCCAGACTCACCGAGACGGCAGTGCCAAGCACAAAACAGCCGTCCGTCGTCATATCGGCAATATCAAGGATACGATAGCTCAGAAAAAGCGCCAAAGGAACCAGCGCATAGAGGAAACCAAGTTCCAGAGCTGTTTGCGAAATATAAAACACGGGATACCTCCTGATTCACTTTATAAGATCCGTTTACGAAAAAACTCCTATCTAGTCCTCTGTCGTGATCACTTCGACCAATTCACCCATATCCGAGTAGACGGAATAATCCAGCCCGAGCGCTTCCGCAGTCTCCGTATTGACCGTGATAATCCCACCATCCATCAGATAATAATCATCCATTCCCTCCATGCCTTCCGTAATGGCGCTGTAAGCCAGATCTGCCGTCCTTGCGCCCAGATCCGTATAGTTCACACCACAGGTAGCGAAAGCACCATTTCGTACAAAAGAATCCGCGCCGGTGTAATGAGGGATGCCTGCCTCTTTGAGGCTCTCATAGACAGCCAGCTCCGCGGCCATAATCACGTTGTCGGTAGGCGTAAAGATGGCATCCACACCGTCTGCGATCAGCGCGGAAACAGCGGTAATCACCTCATCGTTCGTATTTGCCGTCTGCTCGGTATAAGCGATCCCGGCCGCGTCCAGATAGGTCTTCGCATCTGCAATCGGGGTGGCGGAATTCGCTTCCGACAGGGAATACAACAGGCCGACCGTCTGGATCTCGTCGTCCACTGCCGTCATCATATCCAGAATGAAACTGGTATTCAGCGCATCGCTGGTGCCGGTCACGTAGCTGATACCGGTAAGATCCGCCGCCTCCGGATCCGAGATCGCCGCATATACCACCGGAGTTTCTGTCTCCTCCGCGCACACCGTCATCACCTGTGCCGCCAGCGTCGCTACCGGGATCACCGCGTCCACACCGTCCGCGATCGCCTGATCGCCGATCTGCTTTAATGTCGTCTGATCATTCTGACCGGAATAGGTGGTGTAGTGGATCGTGACGTTCTTTTCCGCAGCAATCGCGTCCAGCTGCGCCTCAATCGCGTTTGTGATCTCATCAAGTGAAGCATGGTCGAGCTGCTTCACAATCGCAATATTATATTCCGCAGTGTCAGTCGTTACTGCCGAATCTGCTTCTGCCGTGCTTTCTTCTGCGGAGGCTGCACTCTCCGCAGCTGCTGCTTCTGTCTCAGCCGCAGTCGTTGTTTCAGCTGTCGTCGCCGTAGCGGATGCAGAGGAACAGGCTGTTGCCGATAATACCAGAGTGGAGGCCGTGCCAATTGCCAGTAACTTTCTCAGATTCATTTTCATCATAATCATTTCTCCTTTTGATTTTGTTGGTTGTCTGTGAAGCAGTATCGAGTAAGAGGCAGCTTTTTCGCCTCTTACTCGCCGCGCCAGGCGGATGCAGTGTCAGCTGCAAAATACCCTTATCCGCCTGTGCGCATAAAAAAATGCCTTTGCCCCACACCATATGGGACAAAAGCATAAACTTCTGCGGTACCACCCAAATTGACATCTCTTTGAAAGACATCCGCTCACTACACGTACCATCATACGCGCCCCGATGGATAACGGGTGGGATCCCGTCGGCTCCTATATGAAAAATCATTTCCCTTCAAAGCCGCCCTCGGAAGTCCATTCACCGGTTATCCTGACGCCCCGATTCCACCATCCGGGACTCTCTGTATCCTTTCCTTCGCCGGTTACTATTCTTCCTCACAGGTTTTTCTTAATGAATATGTTAATTATAGGCTGAGAAACGCCTGTTTGTCAATAGCAAATGTGAAGGAAAACAGACTGGCCTACTGGATCAGATGCCCGCGATATCCGTCCGACACATCGCTGAAATTGTAGGTCGTCCCATCAATCGTATAACTTCCTGTCACCATGCGTCCCCGCTGTCCGTCGCTGTCTTCCTGAAGATAATACCAGTAGCCACTGGACTCATCCTGATACCATCCGGTCACCATATAACCATTGGCATCAAACAGAAACCACTGATACAGCGGCTGCCCGGCTGCGGTATTCGCATACAGGGAATTATCTACGGCAGCCCATTCTCCTGCGTATCGATGTCCATTGGAATCAATAAAACTCCATTGTCCTAAGCTGTCACTGATCCAGGTACCGGTGACTACATAGGACGGCAATGTAGAGGAACCCGTGCTCCCTGATGTCTGTGTGCTGCCCGTCCCGGAGTCTTCAAATGCGTCCTGCCAGGTGCTGTAATTATCCTCGTACTCACTGTAATCCGCGCTGCCGGACCATACTCCGTCTACAACATTGGAATTACTTCCCGCATTGCCAATCGCCCGGACAGAGAAGCCGGTTACCTGCGCATCCTGACGGTTGCTGTTGCTGCCGGTATATTCTTTATTATAGGAACTCACATTGATATAATTGTTGGTGGTTGTACCGTGCTTTGACTTTTCATTCCCGCTGGTGTCCTCCCACTCAACAACATATTCCCATTTAGAGGCATTGCCCTTGTCCCATTTGATCTTCTTTTCGTCCTCTGAGACATCCTCCACCTCCGGCCACTGATAATAAGGATATGCCTTTACCCGGATAATAAAAGTAGATTCATCCTCCGTATCCTTTTTCGTGATGCTGTTCACACCGGTGACATTGACCGTCACACTGGTTTCCTTGGGAAATACATAACCGTCATTGGCATCCAGACGGATCTCATATGTTCGCTCTTTCTTGGGATTCTCACTGTCCGAAGACGAAACATCTTCCGCAGACACCGAGTACATCACACTGTCACTGGTAAACTCCGGAGGTTCACAGCTCCCTGAAACAATTTCCTCACTGCTTGGGATCGCCTGGACGTCCACGGTTGTAATTTCGGTGGACGCAAACGCGGAAAAACTGATCATTGCGGATATCACAGCTGATAAAATTGCTGACTTGAAATTTCCTTTCACCATAAAGAATACTCCTTCGGTTAATATTCTGTCTGTATCTTTATTATTATAAGCGTTATAGAAACATCTTTCAAGTGCATTACAAGTAATATCTCACTTTAAAGCTTTGATTTGCAGAACAATTCCCTGTGATCCCTCTCACTTTATCTTTCTGTTATCTATAATCACACCGCACCGTCACTCGGGTCTGCCCTCCATAGGTACAGGTAAAGAGGGTCAGCGGATACCCGCTCCCGGTCATTTCCTGCACCTCTGACGGCTCCAGAATTTCCACCTCTGCCACAGCATAAAATGTCGTGTTCCCTTCCATGTCGGTAAATATGACATCCTCACCACCTGCCAGATTCTTAAGCCGGCCAAAATGACGGCTGTAATTGTGCGCGGAAATAACCAGATCTCCGGTCTGTACCGACCCTGCATACCGGCAGGGAGCGATGCGAAGCCTCGGATAATCCCAGTCCGCCATCACAGGGAGTTCCAGACCCAGTGCCGGGATTAAGAGAATGCCCAGATAATCGTAGCCATCCATCATGCTAACGCCTTCTTTGCTGGAGGACTCTGTCTCTGAGAGGATCGGATCTTCAGCTTCCCCATCCGTCCATAACCCGTCTTCCTCTCCTGTCGAATCGCGATACGAGATTTCCTGCCTGATCTGTGTCACAAGCTCCGCCGCATTTTCTCCGGCTTTCCGGTCTTCCATGCGGTTATATCCTAACAAACCGATGGCTGCGGCCATCAAAACGATACCCGCAGCCATCAAGCCAATTCCTGCCTTATGCTTCCTGTTCAAGATGTCTCTTTCCTCCAAATGTCAGCTTCCAGCCCAATGCGAACAGCAGCAGTCCGCACAGCGTCAGCACCGGGATCGGCCAGTTAAGCTGTCCGGTCTGCGGGAGCTTAAAAAGTTCCGGCTGCGGCGTGTCCAAAGAGAATAATTCTCCGGATACGCCGGGATCACCGCTTGCCGTGGATCCCCCCGGCCCGCCGCCCGAAGACGAACTGGATCCTCCTCCTGACGAACTGCCGCCGCCATGAGAGCTTCCTCCGCCGCCGGATGTTCTCTTGCTGAGTTCGACCTTCGGCGTGGCAGTCACCGTATACTCATAAATCCCATTGACCTCATCATACATCGGAACGCTCACAAGGAATGGGGAAGCGGCATAATACCCGCTCGCCGCCTTATTTTGCACCATCAGATACAGTCCAAGTTTCAGGCTCTCAAACGTAACGGTTCCGTCATTTCCGATCGCTTTGGCCGTACCACTCAGTCCCTGCGTCTCCGCGTAAGCGGACAATGCAGACGCCACATCCGAGGAGGTAACATCCGTCAGGGCAACCTCACTTGCCGCAAACTCGTCAGTCAGCGTAAAGCTGTAATTGCCATTTTCTTCCAGAATATCTCCCACCCGGTACAGGGTCATCTCACCGCCCGCAACGGTCTTTGACCCATAAGTCATCGTCAGTGTGATGGAACCCTCCTGCGACAGGTCGGGAAGCTCAGCGGCATAAGCCGCAGATCCTACCGCACCCAGCAGGAGAGCCGCCGCGAGCAATGCAGTTCCTGTTTTTCGCATCAACATATCTCATCCCTCCCTGTCATTTCTTTCGGGTTGTAACCAGTAAAACTACCAATAAGATGAAAAGAATCGGTACCGCGACTAAAGGCGCGACGATGATCGGGTCAATCTGCAGGGCATCCGAAACCACTCGCACATTTGAGATTGTCTTCGTCGGATCATCCGGATCAACGATATTCTCCGTCCGTTTCCCGCGCACCAGCATCCGGTGGCTGTTCACCCCATAGGGCGTGCAGGTCAGCAGAGTACAGTAATCCTCTTCTCCATCAATATAGATTGCCTCCATCTCATATGGCTGAACAATCAGAATCTGATCAACCTCATAGGTGTAAAGCCGGTCCAGAACGGAAATCGTAAAGAAATCGCCAACCTCCATCTTGTCAAGATCCGTAAACAGGCGTGCGCTCGGCAGTCCGCGATGGGCAGAAAGCACACAATGCGTGCCCTTCCCGCCTACCGGCAGGCTGCTTCCCTGCAGATGCCCGGCGGCAATCTCCAGCACTCCCTCACTGGTACCGTGATAAATAGGCAATTCCTCGTTAATCTTAGGGATCGTCACATATCCCATGATCCCGGTACCGGTAATGTCCAGCGTCTCCCAGTAGCCCTCGATCTGCTCCGGTTCCTGCAACGCCTGAGCAGAACCCAGTTCACGCAGCGTATCGTTATAGGCATCCGCTTTTTCAAACAGTTCACTGAAATTCTGCTCCGTCATCTCTGATACGACCGAATCATAACTCGCCAGCAAACGCTTCAATCCGCGGTTGTTCCACCAGTCGCTGAAAGTCGGATAAACCAGCAATGACACGCCAACCAGAAAGACAAGAACCAATAAAACGGTTGAAATATGCTTCTTCACGGATTCCTCCCTGACACCGTCTGGCGTTCATCTGCACCGGACGGCGAAATATCTCCTGTTTGATGAAAGCTTATGTAACTTAGTTACTGCTTCCCATACGCTTCTTCGTGATCAGCAGGATCACAGCGCCAACCGCCATGATACCGCCTAATGCGTAGAAGATTGTGGTACCGATGCCACCGGTGGTCGGTAATTCAGAACCGGTCGTATTTATAACATTAATCAGCACCTTACCAGTTGATTCTGTCGCGCTTGGAGTGCCGCTTACACTGTCTTTGCCCGAATTGATTTTAATTTCAAGATCGATAAAAGCCGGGTCATCATCATTGGTTTCATATGAAGACGTTATTGTAAAAGTAATGTCACTCGCTTTCGTATAACCTGCCGGTACTGTTGTCTCTTCCAGTTTATAATAGCCTTCATCCAGTCCTTCCCATGTAAAGACATAACCATCCGTATATACCTGTTCCTGACCAACGGCTACCCAGGTTCCTGAGTTTGCATCAGATGCATAATATTTATAAAGGGTGAATCCGGCTCCATTCAGTGTACTTCCATTGCTGGAATATTTATCAACCTCAAGCTGATAAGTGAATGTGAGTACCTTATCCCATGGAGTATAACCGGTACCATCACCATATGGGTTATTTGAATATTCCAGTCGGGCTTCATTCGGATTGCCCACACTGCCTATTTCCGCATTACTACTAAGTTTCGCTGTATATTCCACAACAATTAGACTGGAAGAACTAACCGTTGCATTTGTTATGCTTTTTAGATCAGCAATAATCACTTCAAAGCTACAACCGTCTGTAAGATTGTCTGTCTTAACAGTGTACTCACTG
This sequence comes from Clostridiales bacterium, assembly GCA_020860565.1. Lineage (GTDB taxonomy): Bacteria > Bacillota > Clostridia > Lachnospirales > Lachnospiraceae > Brotaphodocola. The sequence goes on along the minus strand of JAJBUA010000015.1, from coordinate 5,794 downwards.
CTGTCCAGTTCGGTTCTTGTCGTTCCGTTTTCCACATAAACCTTGACACTGCTCGCCGTAAAATCAAGTCCATCAGAAAGTTTATCATGGAAAGCATAGTAATAAGTATCATAATCGTTATACTGATTTGAAATTGTACCGGTCAACTGGAAAGGAACCTCATCGCCGATATCATAATCTGCGCCGTCCTGCCAAGTACTGGTTGAATTATAGACACTGTCATTTTCTTCCTTTACCTTTTTTATCAACGAGGGAACACTTTCTTTAGTCTGAACCGTTGTGGTCTCACTTCCGGCAGTATCCAGCATATAGATAGAAATTGTATCTGTTGTTCCAGATGGCAAAGTACCTATAGCTGTTTCTACAATCAGATAATAACCTTTATCCACGTTAGTCAACGATCCTGTTGTAGTTGTTGCATCTGCAGATAAATTTGCTGTTTTTATCGCAGCATAAATATTTTTTGCAATTGTATTTAACGTATTACTTCTACTGGTCAGACTCTGAAGATATGTAATCACAGCAGCATCTGACGTCTGGCTGGTTACACTCTGCAATATACTGCTATACTTATTATTTACAGTATAGGAATAAGTATCCACTTCATTCCCTTCATCATCTGTCGTTTTGGCTGTTGTAACATCCATCAGCTTGTACGCATTATAGGCAGCACCCGTGACATCTCCATCATCAATCGTAATCGTAGCCGCCGAAGCGGTAAAGCATGTCCCGATTACCATCACCATGGCCATCAGAAGTCCTAACAGTCTTCTCAGTTTCTTCATTCCTTTCATTTCTTCACTCTCCTTTTCATTCTCTTGATTCTTACTTTGTAATCGTCCGCCATATGGCAGGCGATCCCACAGAGCGGACGGGCGCTCCCCATCAAACCTTTTCACGCCCCCTTTTCCGCCTTGTGTTTTTATACATGAGACAAGCACAACCCGTCAGTAACATGCCTGCCATTGTATACGGTAAAGTTCCGGTTCCACCGGATTCGGGAAGTTTCCGGCCCGGTGTGTTGGTAATTGTGATTGTATAGTGGTTGTTTATAGCATTTAAAATTTCACATACATAATATACAGAACCCGAACTCAATACATCAGCGCGTTGCCTGAGTGAAGTACACTCTGCACATTCGCTATTATCTTTTTCATTGCAGAACCAGAAGTAATGCTTCGAATCATCCAATACATATCCATCCGGCGCTTTGGCTTCCTGTAAATAATAAAGCGTATGCTCATAGAAATGAATTCCTTTCTCGACATCAGTTCCTATTTCAATAGGTCCATTGTCACTCGTTTCCACTTTAGCCATTAGGTTGTTACTAACGTTACAAACGTTAAATATTGCACCCGCAAGAGGAGAACTATCATTTTTATCAGTTTTCTCCAAAAAAATGGAATAATACTCTCCCGTTAAAACTACGTCCTGATAAAACGTCTTCACCTCACCTGAACTATACTGTTTACCATATACCTCTACCTCTGCCTTGTTTGTATAACTGAAATTTCTACTTCCTGCTGCTAAATACAACGCGGCATTATAGATTATCGTGTACTTATACGGCCCCAACTCCGATGGATTGATTGTAATGATTGCAACATTTGCTCCAACTGTTCCGATTGTCGCCGGATCCGATGCATTTTCGTCGTATTCTACATATTCCACAGTATATTCTGTCACTTTATGGCTATCTCCAGCTGCATTTGTTGCTGTTATTTCCATAGAATCCTTTAAGAACAACTGATTATAAGTCATGGTATCCACAATTGCAATATCTTGCAGATCGCTTAAATCCACCATTGCATCGTTGAAAGTAACCGTATACTGTACAATCCGTCCATTTAAACTGCTGGCTTCTTCTGTACAGTCCTTTGTTAACATTTCCGGAATATCCACATCGGCATCAGACTTAGCCATATCGTAAGATTCAAATTCATCACTGCCATCAGGCAAATACTGATATTGAAGCGTTGCACTGTTTCTCAGCAAATCCCCTGCGTGCTCTTCAATTAAATTCAATTCCTCCCCACCAGAACTCAACTGATACACAACACTGGTCTTATATGTAATCGTGATTGTGACATCGTCCTTAATGCACCAGCATCGGCAGAAACCGTTATCTTTTTCTGTATTACAAATAAGTTTACTGTTGCTCCAGTTTCCACAGGTATTTTCTTCACATGTGCATTTACTCCACAGTCTTAATGTTCGTATACTACTGTAAGGACTGTCGGATAATAAATCCCATGCTATCGTGTCACTGTCGCCTGCATTAATATCACCTACATTTCGCAACGCAACCGTTTCTCCATTTAACGTTGCCGTTACCTCAATATCAGAGCTGCCCAGACCCATATTGTTTATTTTAATTTCTGAATTCCCATTTATGCTTGTCTGATCATAAATCTGCCAGCCGTATTTATATGGTTCACCGTCTTCAGTACCTGGGATCCAAGCGTCAATGCTCCAGGAAATATACGCATCATCGATATTTTCCTCACTGCCACTATCCGCCGTTGAACTGCCATACCAAGAACCGTTTTTCCCAATGCTTGCTGTTGGTTCATTGAATGAAACAGATTCCTCAGCTCCCTGATCAAAGGCTTTCACCTGATTGCCTATGACCGTGTACCCTGACAGGTCGCTTCTCAATGTGCTGGTATATTGAATTTTAATACTCCATCCTGCAGAACCATCAGATGACGTTGGAAGTTCAACCGTTTTGTTACTACACCACGAATACCCACACACAAAACTATCCGGTAATTTATATTCCCATTGATTTTCACTCCATGTCACAACATCAGTTGAAAGAAACAATCTGTGCTGTTCGCCTTCATTGTCCGTAACGTAAAGGCGCATGTCATTGATATCATCTTCTGTATAACAGTGATTCGTCGTATCCGGGATCGTATCGGTAATCGTCTCTCCAGCCAGTCCCTTTCCTTCGCATCCGATTATGTATATCGTCCATCCAATTACCCCTTCATCTATAAAAGAAGTCAACTCACTGTATTCTTTTTTTAACACTATTTGTTCATCTTCATTCGGATCGTAAACAATATAGATCGTCCCACCAATGTTTATTTCTTCTTCTTCTCCAGTTACGATCGCAGAAACTTTAACATCAAGCGTAACATTTACATATGTTTCTATATTTTCATTCATTGTAAAAATAATTACATAGCCGTCATCCTCATCTAAAATCACTTCCCAAGATCCGACATTATTTTTATTGGCATATTGATCTTTTAAGTACAACGTACCTGAATTTTCTTCCACTGTAAGACCACCCGGAAAAGCATAATAATAGGTACCGATATCCATGCCGTTCGTCGATCCAAAAGCCAGATTAATATAATACCCCTTATCTTTGGTTAGATAATAATTTCCATCATTATCTGCCCCAATTACAACTCCGTCAGAATTAGCCACCAATAATTCCAAACTGCGGTCCGAACTTTCAGCTGCATAGTCCACGATATTCTGGCCTTCAACAGCACCCAATAACATCACTGTCTCACCATACCCCACCACCGACACGTTTTCCTCACCGGAAAGCAGTTCCTCCAGGTCATAGGAAACAATCGCCGCCTCGCTGATGATATCGTAAGAATCGATCTCATCCGTATCTTCCGTTTCGTCTTCGTCCTCTTTCTCCACGGCTTCCGTCAACAGGATGGTTTCTTTTTTCTCGATCGTCGAGCCGAGAGGACTCGCTTTTTGCGATACCTTTTTTGCATCACTCGGAGTCGCAGGATTGCCGATCCCGCCGCCTCTGCCCGGTTTGGCCTTTTTCGCATCGCTCGGCGTCGCTTTTTCTGCATTGCTCGGACTTGCCAGTTCTTCCGTCTCATAGTGCTCGACTTCCGTCCGATAGTCACCCTCGATGACCTTCAGTTCTCCTGTGCGGGCGTTATATTCCGCTACGATACCTACCCGGTCTGCCTCGCCGTCTCCATCTGTATCGAGGAAGATCAGCTCGCCCGCCATCGGTGTGTGCGCTTCTGCTTCAAGGAAGCGTGCAGTATCCATATTAGCCAGCCGGTCAGCCAATTCTGCCGCGCTGGTCTCTCTGGGGATCACATCCTCTGGTACTTCCGCTATGTCCAGACAATAAGAGATAAACATCGCGTCCCAGTCGTCATACGGTTTCCCATACCAGTCGCCGTAATAACTCTTTCCTTCAGAGTCAGCCATGTAACCGACCTGACTTTCCGCTACCGCGAGCAGGTCTTCTGACCAGTTGCCGGTCAGCTCGCCGTCAAAGGATGGGACATCGTCCCAGTCAGAGAGCATCCACTCCGGCACGCCCATATCCACGTCGATCCCCAGATTGCGCACGCCTCTCGTGAGGGAACGCCGTGTGCCAAGGTCATAATCCAGATCAAAGATCAGGTCGCCGTCTTCTTCCGGATCGTTTCCGCTGACTGTTGTACTCTTAACCGCGTTACTGGGCGTCGCTTTTCCCGCTCCTGTCTTACTATCGGCGTCGCTCTGCGTTGCTACCCCGACATTTGCCTTTTCCAGCGTAATCGCCGGCAGGATCAGCGCATATGTCGTGCAGAATACGACGACAGCCGCCAGTGAAGTCAGCACCGCCTGCCAGTTTTTCTTCCAACGGTGAGCCTTCAGATATTCTGCAATCTTCTTCAGAACCCTGTCCCCCATAGTGCCACCTCTCTTCCCAATGATTTCCCGGGTATCTGTAAATCCCTGTCATCTGAATCCCTTTTATTGCAACGATCCGAACCGTTCCATCGGCCAGACCCGAAACACAATCTTTCCTACGATTTCCTCATCCGCGATACAACCGATTGCCGTACTCCGCGAATCTACGGATGTGCTGCGGTGGTCTCCCAGACAGAAAATCCGCTTTTCCGGCACCTGATAGGGAAGATCGATATCACATTCCCCCAGCGCCTTTTCCTCCAGATACGGCTCATCCAGCAGTTCTCCGTCCACGGATACATTGCCCTCTTCATCGATATCGACCCACTGGCCCGGTCCGGCAATATAGCGTTTGACCAGCAGCTTATTTCCCGAATAAAAGCAAACCATGTCACCTGCTTTAAAATCCACTCCTTTGAGAGAAACTACGATATCTCCCTCGCTTAGTGTCGGGACCATCGAGGTGCCGTAGATCTGAAGCACCGGCATGAAGAGTACTGCTACCAGAACTGCCGCCGCGGCCACTACGATCAGGATAAAAATGGTACTGCGAAGTACCTGCCGATATCTCTGGTTATATCGTTCTCTTTTCAACTCTTCCCGCAGCTGGTCGAGATCCGGCAGATCGCCCGCTATCTTTTTCTTCCTTTTACGGACTGCCATGCTCATAGACTTTCTCTTTCTTCCTCCGCCTTGCGTTTGATATTCTCCAGATACTGAGCCGCTGCCTGGTCAGCCGCCGCAAAGACGTCATTTAAACGTAACGCCGCCTCAGCAAGTGTCCCGGCTTCTGCGATCCGGATATGGCGGTCGGCAAGTTCCGCTTCTGCCTCAGCCAGTCTCTGCTTCATTTTCTCATTTTCTTCCATCTGGATGATCAGCATCTCAAGAAGTTCGCTCCGGCTCAGGCGTTTTAGTTCCTTATCTGTCATGATCTTCCTCCGTAAACAGCCTGCCGCTTATATCCCACATTCTTCCAGACATTTTTTCAGGCTTACAAGGGCATCATATACTTCGGGTGTCTTCATCTCATGGTCATCGTCTGAATGTATCCATGTATGATTACGATGTTCTTTTGCTGTCGGCTGATAGTTCAGAATCATATCTGTCGATACCT
>JAJBUA010000099.1 GCA_020860565.1 Clostridiales bacterium | reverse complement strand
GGTGATTTTTGTTACCTCTACATCTTGACAAAAGTCATTACATATCAGGTTTTCACGTAACGGTACTAAGCTCGCAGGAAAAGCATCCTGCTCACTAAGTGCCGACGTGAAAAATGTCCTCTACAGATATTCTTTTCTCTCAGGGACTATGTTATTGGCATATTTTAAAAATAATTTATCAGGAGTTTCGCAAAATCTGCGGTAGAAGTTTTACCACCGGAAAATGGCAATGCCGACAATGGCAACTGCTGCTCCGATGATTTTCTTCCATTCAAAGGCGACTTTTTCTACGCCAAATAATCCAAATAATTCAATTGCATATGCGACGATGATCTGTGTGACGACGATCAGCAGGGTTGCTTTGGCTGGTCCGAGGCCGTTCATGCTGTGAATGACGGTGGCGGTGATGAATGCGCCGATGACGCCGCCGAGGAGCATGTACCAGGGATGTACCTGCAGGATGGCGGGGACGGAGCTGCGGTCGTTGATAAAGTAGAGAAGGATGCAGGTGAAAAATGCGGTCAGCTGGACCCAGCCGGCCGCGACCCAGATCCCGGTTTGTTTGGTAACTTCGGTGTCAAGGACACCCTGGATGCTCATAAGAGCGCCGGAAATGAGAGCTGTGAGAAAACCAAGCATACAAATACGCCTCCCGTTTATTGATTCCATGATGTAGGGATAGTATTTCCACGGGTGTTATTTTTAATCATATGAAAAAAGTCAATGAGAACATTCTTGTTGATGACGATGTGTATGTTGTTCAAAATGGAGATATTGCAGTGCTTGTGATTCATGTGCCGAGAGCAGATTACACTGCGCGTCCCATTTATAAGGGAGAAAATCCATATAAGGGAACATTTAAAAGAAACCACGAGGGAGATTACCATGCGAAAGAGTATGAGGTCCGGGCTATGATACGTGACCAGAGTACAGAGGGAAATGACGGTACCTGGGAGAATAATCTATTCAATTTTTTTATGAAAGTGTCTCCTAAACTGACAGGGGATTTGAAGAAGCCGTTTGTTTTGAAAAATATGCAGCGGGAAGATGATACGCCATTACATAAGGCAATCCGCGAGGCATTCGTAAATCTGATTATACATTCGGATTATCGTATGGATGCTGGAGTGCTTAAGATTGTAAAAAAAGATGATGGCTTTGTTTTTACGAATCCCGGAAGCTTGAAGTTACCTAAAGAGCAAATTTACAGGGGAGGCAATTCCAAAGCACGAAACCCACGTATGCAGGCAATGCTTCGGTTTGTCGGTTTTGGAGATAATGCTGGTTCTGGTTTTCCTGACATACTGAGAGTATGGAAGGATAATGGATGGCCGCAGCCTGAACTTGAAGAAGATATTGTTATGAATCAGGTTACTCTGACATTGAAGATATCAGCAGCAGAGATGAGATCCGAACTGTCAGATGGGGGGGAAATCGGCAGATAAATCGGCAGATAGATCGTTAGAAGAGGGGAAATCGGCAGATAAACCGGCAGATGGACCGTCAGATAAAAGAAAATTGGCAGATAAATCGGCAGAAACAACTTCAAAGATATTGGGCCAGCTTTCTCCAAGACAGAGAGAGATTCTTGAATTAATGGAAAAAGAGAAACCTTATAGCAGACAGGATATTGCAGATGCTTTGGGTATAAAAAAATCACGGACAGGGCAATTGCTCAATGAATTAGTTTCTCTGGATCTGATTGTTGCTGTTGGCGCAACTAAATACAGGCGGTATGTGAAAAAATAAAAATTTATCTAGTATGGTTATTCTCTTTGCGGCAGAAAAGTGAATAAAGAATCCCATCAGGAGCGTTTATAACGCTCGATGGGATTTTTTTAGGTGGTGCTATAATATAAATAACCTGAGATGCTAATACCAGATAAACAAAAAGCAGGAACTGAACTGGTCGAACTAGAATTTACGCCAGAAGGAACACCTCTGCTGTCCGTGTCCCATACTGCCAGGTCTGTGCGTGATTGTCGAAGAAGATATCGATATGGTTGCCGCGGACGGCTCCGCCTCGGTCCTCTGCTGTATACACGACACCATTGATCAGGACCTTACTCCCGAAGGGGATCACCCGCGGGTCGACGGCGATGGTGTGGCCGGAGCGGGCGGTCGCGCCGGTGCAGGTGTGCCGGCCATAGCCTTCAGAGCAGGCGTAGCAGGGGCAGTAGGCGGTGGTGCGGAAGACGCCGAGGGAGATCAGGCCGTCGTCGGCATCATCGTCGCTGTCCTCTGCGGAGGCATCTTCGGTAGATTCTTCTGTCTCGTTTCCGGTCGTGTCTTCTGCGTCTGTGCCGGAGCCTGTTGCATCTGTCTGCGTTTTCTGTCCGGAGTTCCCGGCAACGATCACATGCGAAGTTTCTTCATTATTTGTGCTGTCCGCCTTGTCGGAATCGTCTGCAGCGTCCGTATCGGCAGTTTCTTCTATTATAGAAGTGTCTGCTATAGAAGCATCTGCAGAAGAAGAGTCATCCGCAACAGTATCCGCGCCCGATATGGAGGAAGTGTCCGTCTGAACGTTTTCATCAGCAAAGGCACAGATGCCTCCGGAAAATGTCAGGAGCAGGGACGCCGTGAGGACGGCCAGAAGGTGTTTCTTACTTTTATCAAACATGAAAATCATTCCTCGTCTTTCTTAATTGATGTGAATTATCTGCGGATGGCGTAAAATATTTCGCCACGTAATAAATACATATGCAAGAATTAAACAGAAAATTCACACATTCAAAATAAATTTAACATTTCTGTAA
>JAJBUA010000096.1 GCA_020860565.1 Clostridiales bacterium | reverse complement strand
GATTAATTTTGATGGGATACAAATGAGCATTAAAAATTTTTAATAATGGAGGAATTAAAATGAAAAGTAAGTTAAGAAAAGTTTTGGCAGCGACATTGACGGTAATGCTTTTTTGTTCAGCCTGTGGGCTTGGCAATTCTACAACAGGAATTACCGTAACTACTGTAGCGGCTGAATCAGCGGCAAATGAAGCGCAGGAAACAGAGACGGTGGAAGCAGGAAATGAGGAAGGGGCTAACGAGGTAACAGTGGGATTGGCCAGAGATGTTTACGAAATACCGGATTATATTAATAACGTAGAGGCAGGAACCAAGATTGTACGTCTTTCTGTTTCAATGGGCGCTTCTGATTACGGTGTCTCCGCTTCAGGAGTCATGTTTAAAACTTTTGTAGATCGATTAGAGGAATTATCCGGAGGTACTATGGTTGCCCAGGTGTATCCTGCTAATCAGCTGGCAAGCAGTACAGATGACATCATTAATGGTCTGGTAACCAATGCGTTTGAGTTTGCGGAGGTAGGCGTCGGCAACTGGGGTGATTATACAACAGCATTTACTCCTTGCAATACACCGTTTATCTTCCCTAATGACGAGACAACTTATAAGGTTATGTCTGGGGAGATAGGTGATCAAATGATTGGGCAGCTTCTGGAAGATACGGGTATTAGAGCGACCGGGTTTATGTACCTTGGAATGCGCACAATTACAAACAATACAAAAGAAATTCATCTTCCTTCTGACCTAAAGGGTATGAAAATTCGTGTGCAGAGTGATCCTACGGAGCTGGCGCTGTTTGAGGAATTAGGAGCTTCTACTATGACAGTTTCCTTTTCTGAGTTGTTTACGGCTTTGCAACAGAAACTCTGCGATGGACAGGACAATCCGATTATTTCGATTGTCTCCAGAAAATTTTATGAAGTTCAGGGTTATATTACTATGCTGAATCATTTGCCGAATATATCAATGTTTGTCTGCAGTGATGATTATTATCAGTCTCTGTCCGAGGAGGAACAGGCGTGGATTGATGAAGCGTCTCAGGATGCTACGCAGGCCTGTTATCAGGCATTGATTGATACTCAGAATACGCTGCGGTCTCAGTTGGAGGCTTATGGAATTGTCATTACTGATCTGACAGAGGAAGAATATAATGCGTTTGTTGAATCTTCTGCAAAGACCAGGGCGTCCTGTGAAGAAATTATCGGCGAGGAGGGCTGGAGTAAGTTGATGGTGGCTATCGAGGAGAGCGAAGGTTAATTATAAAAGTACGTATAATTGACTCAGAGTCTATACATGTAAAGAAAGACGAGGAGGATTGATGCACTTGTTTGATTCGTTGAAGACAGAAAAGACATGGGGCAGGGAAATATTGATGCATTTCGAAACTTATATAGGTTTGATTGCTTTTATCTATATTACGATTGTACTGACGATTCAGGTTATTGGCCGTTATGTCTTTAAAATTTCATGGGCATGGATTGAGGAAACCTCTATCATTGGTTTTGTTATTCTGATTTACAGCGGTGTTTCTGGTGCGGTGACTACTCGGCAGAACATGCGGATTGACATGTTGCTTTCTATAGCGCCATTTAAAATTAAAAAAGTCATGATGATTCTTTCCGCAATTATCCATGCCGGATTCACAGGATTTCTGACATATTTTTTATATCAGATAGTCCTGAATATGATGAAAATGAAACAGGTTTATACGGTTACCCGGCTCCCGAAAGTGTATATTTACGGAATCATGGTTTTCCTGCTGACACTTAGTATCCTGCGCGCGGTTCAGGAAGTGATAAAGCTGTTAAAAGAACAGCCGCAGGAGCTTGGAAAATCGAAGTCGGCCTTTGATCTGGATGCTATCTGGGAGGAAGGTGTTGCGGAGCGGAAAGCATATATGGATGGGGTAAACGTGAAAAGGGGGGAAGGAAAATAAATGATTGCAATGATATTTGTTTTGATGTTTGCCCTTCTGTTTCTGGGAGTTCCGATCGGCACTTCCATAGGTCTGCCGATTGCTGCGCTGGTTACTGTAACTAAGATTACCAGTTATGAATTTTTGGCGCAGTTTCTGTACACAAAAATGGCAGATTTTACAATGTTATGTATCCCGTTTTTTATGTTGGCAGGGGATATAATGGATCGCGGTGGAATTTCTAAAAGACTGATTCGTATTGCCAATTCATTAGTAGGAAATGTTACAGGGTCGCTGGGGATCGTCGCGATTCTGGCATGTATGTTCTTTGGAGCTGTTTCCGGATCTGCAAACGCAACTGTGGCGGCAATCGGTATGTTCATGATTCCTTCGATGGTGCGTGACGGATACGATAAGGGATACGCAGTTGGTCTTATATGTGTTGCCGGCGGACTTGGTATTATTGTCCCTCCCTCCTTTCCGATGGTATTATATGCGGTGACAAATGATGTCTCAATTGGAGATATGTTCCTTGCTGGCTGGGGACCCTCTATTGTGGTAGGAGGAATCCTGATTCTTATTAACTATATTGTCAGCAAGAAATATGGATACAAGAGCGTGATTCCGAGAAAAACAGGAGTCAAAGAATTTCTGGCGGCTGTTTGGGACGGAAAATGGGCAATATTTATGCCTTTGATTATTTTGGGTGGCATTTATTCGGGTGTTTTTTCGGCAACTGAAGCAGGAGTGGTTTCTTGTGTATATGGTTTGATTGTTGGCCTGTTTTTATACCGGGAAATGAAGCCTAGAGATATTGTTCCGTTGTTCAAGAGCAAAGTGAATTTTCTTGGTGGTATGATGTATTGCTTCGCGCCTGCAGGAGCCATGGGAGCGGTTTTTGCGTATTTGGGTTATACCACGGTAATCAAAAACTTTTTCCTGGGAATTTCAAGCAACCCATATATTATTGTACTGCTGATGTATGCGTTTTTGTTTGTGGCCGGTATGTTTGTACAGACCAGCCCGATGATTGTAATTATTTCCCCATTGCTGCTTCCTGTTGCGACGGCAGTAGGGATCGATCCGATTCATTTTGGTGTTATTGTTATTTTAGCTCTTTCGGTCGCGTTTGTAACGCCTCCGGTTGCCAGTAATTTGTTTGTAGGTGCTTCAATGACAGGAATCAGCATTGATAAGATTACAAAGGCTGCTATGCCATTTATCGCAGGATTAGTGGTTGCGGAGATTATAATTGGTTTTGTTCCTGCGATCAGCATGGTATTTGTGAATGTGTTTGGTTAATTATGAGTGTTGGTGGGAGACAGCCATGGCCGTCTCTCACTGATATCGAAAATATCCTGTGATCTTTATGCGAGACAAGAGAGGAGTCTGGTATGAAAATTATAGAACCTGAGCGTAGATATAATTTTTGGCTCAGAGGGGGACATATCGTAGATCCAGCTCGAGGTATAGATGGTGAAGGAGACATCCTTATTAGAAACAGTAAAATAGTAGAGTTACCGGAAAATGGTCATATTGACCAATCAGATGTAAAAGAAATTATTAACTGTTCCGGATATTATATTTTTCCTGGCCTGATTGACCATCATGTACATTTTTCATGGAATACTTCCGGTATTCAGCCGGATCTGTTTTGTATTCCCAACGGAGTTACAGCTGCGGTAGACGCGGGGAGTATTGGAACTAACGCGTTTGAGAACTTTGTCCGTAATCGTATTATGCCTGCGATGATGACGTTAAAGGCTTCTGTGAATGTGACAACAGGAGGGCTGGCTGGTGCAGGCTATATGGAAAATATCAGTCCGGAGCTTTATGATGTACGTGCGATGGAGTATCTTTTTGAACGATACCGGTCGTATATTTATGGATTAAAGCTGCGGATTGGCAAGGATATTTCCGAGGGGAAGGGGTTGAAGCCGTTAGTGGAGAGCGTGAAATTGGCACGGAAATTTGAAACCCGGTTATCATTGCATGCCACTTTTCCGCTCGAACCAATGACAGAAATTATTTCCTGTATGGGGAAAGGCGATGTATTATGCCACAGTTTTCAGGCTATGGGAACATACAGCATCTTAGATAAAAACAGAAAAATTCATCCGGAGGTATGGCAAGCCAGAGAGCGGGGAGTGATTTTTGACAGTGCTCAGGGGAGAATTCACTGTGCGTTTCCTGTAGCGAGCGCAGCGATTGAACAAGGCTTTCTTCCAGATGTAATAAGTACAGATCTGATTACGTTTAGTGCGTATCAGGAACGATTGTTTTCATTGCCGGTTACCATGGCGCGCTTTCTGGCGTTGGGAATGACGCTGAACGAGGTGGTCCGCTGTTGCACAGAGACACCCGCTGAGCTCATGGGAATGCAAGGAGAGATAGGAACCTTAAAGCCCGGGGCGCTGGCGGACGTCTCAATAATGAAAATAATCGAAGGAAAGTTTGATTTTCGGGATTCTTATGGAAATCACCTGTCGGCGTATCAGCTTCTGGTCCCGCAAATGACCTTAAAAGCGGGTCGTACCTGTTATCGCAGTGTGGAATTTATGGATATGGTTCGTTAGAAGGCATTTTACCATTTTAGGCCATACAATTTTGCTTTTCTCGCTATGGTGGGCTGGGGGGTATTTAATACCTCCGCAACTTTATAGGTTGTGCCGTAACGGGTTAAGGCATCTAACAGAATATTTTTTTCATAATTTGTAACCATTTCTTTGAGGGAAGAGTTATTATTTTCAGTTCCTAAAATCGTTTTGTTGTTTTCGGCCAAATAAGCGCTTAATCTAGAAGCAGAGATCCAGTTGTCGTCGCCGATGATAACCATGCGTTCCAGTAGATTTTCCAGTTCCCGTATATTGCCCGGCCATTTGTAGTTTTGCAAAATTTGCAGTGCGCCGGTTGTGATTTGCTTATTTTTTCCGTATTTTTTGTTAAATTTATTTAGGAACTGGGTTGTCAAAAGAGGAATATCTTCACATCTTTCGCGCAGAGGAGGGATGTGAAAGGAAATTAAATTCAACCGATAGAACAGGTCGGATCGGAATGTTCCCTGTTGAACCATGTCCTGTAAATCTTGATTGGTCGCAGCGATCAGACGAACGTCAATGGGAATGTTTCTGGTGCCGCCCACGCGAAAAATCTCGTGGTTTTGAAGAACCCGCAGCAGCTTAGGCTGAAGGGGTTTTGGGAGTTCACCGATTTCGTCCAATAATAGAGTCCCCTTATTTGCCAGTTCAAACATGCCAGGTTTATTTTTAGAAGCACCGGTAAAAGCGCCCTTTTCATATCCAAAGAGTTCACTTTCTATGAGCGACTCCGGTATGGCGGCACAGTTTACCCGGATAAAAGGTTGTCCTTTCCGATTGCTCTTTTGGTATATTTCATTTGTGAGGACTTCTTTACCGACGCCGGATTCCCCGGTAATCAAGATGGTAGCGTCAGTGTTTGCCACATAAGAAGCTTCTTTAAGGAGGGCCAGCATTTTTGGGCTCTTGCTTACGATATTAGGAGATATAGCCATATTGCGATAAAATTTTAACTCCTCTGAGATCAGATTGTTCTTTTCGATAGCGACCTTTAATTCATCTAACAGCTGGGAGGAATTCGTTAAATCCTGGCAGACGGTCAGGATATATTTTATATCCTGTCCCTGATAGATAGGGGAACTGGTAAAGATAACCTGATTATTTGAATTAGAGAAGCCGAACATGGAAACCTGTTTTTCCTGCGCGAGTGCGGTAAATGCAACGGGCTGATTGATTTTTTCTTCAAAATGGTTAAATTTGGCTGTTTCATTTTTTGCGTCAAAATCAACAGAAAAATAAAATCCTTTATGCTGCTCGTCAAGCACTTCATCGATAGGGAGGCCAATTGCGTCTGTTCGTGAGATACCGATCATTTGTTCCCATGCAATATTCGCGAAAACAAGAAAGCCCTTCGTGTCAATGATATGAATGGGAGTACCGAGCGCATCAAGAATGGACTGGTAATTAATTTCGAGGTTGTCTAAACTCATGATTTTAATCCTTTTTTATAGTTTTGAGGTAAAAAGTATTTGACTTTAGGGTTACCCTTTTATACTACAGATGAAACATTTACAGGCAATTTTTTGATAATTGTATTATTATACCATAATTTAATCAAAATATCCACAGGACAAACCGATTTTAGTATTTCGGGTGGATAAAAGACATATCTATTATAAATATGAGCAGGAGGTTTTTATGGACAGAGCTAGGTTATTAAATGGAGTAATTGACATCCATATTCATGCGGGGCCGTCGGTAGCGCAGAGAGAACTGGATGCCGCGGAAATGTTGCGGGAGGCACAAGAGGCTGGTTATCGTGGCTTTTTGGTCAAGGATCATTATTTCCCAAGTATGATGGGATGCCAGATGATTCAAAAACATTTGGGAAATGGTAAGGTGGAAATTTTTGGGAGTATGTGTTTAAACCATTCCGTGGGATTGTTCAATCTAAACGCAGTAGACGCGGCATATGGGATGGGAGCCAAGATCATTTATTTCCCTACAGTATCAAGCAAAAATCATATGGATGCCCATAAGGGAGGCTTTGCGGGCGCGGGAAAAATGTCAGTCCCTGAAACTCCGGTTGTATATGTGGATGACGAAGGCAGGCTGGATCCGGATGCGGTAGAGGTGCTGAAATATATGGCAGAGAAAAATATAACTCTGGGTACAGGACATGGTTCCGCGCGGGAAGTGGATGTCCTCGTCCGAAAGGCAGTTGAGCTGGGAGTAAAAAAGATATTGGTAAATCATCCGCATTTTCATATCGGTGCCACTTATGAGCAAATGCGGCAATGGGCGGAGCTGGGAGCTTATATTGAATTGAATGTTTGTGTCTTTTCGGATGGTTCCAAAATGGGTCCGCTGCCGATTTCCATACTGGAAGAAATGTTGAGAGAGATTCCTCACGATCGGTTGGTTCTGGATACGGATATGGGTCAGAAAGGAAATGGCTCCCCTGTAGAAGGAATGTATCGTTTTATGTGTTTGATGATGGAGCGATTTGGCATTACTGAACAGGAGATTGACATTATGGCTAAGAAAAACCCGGCTATCCTGATGGGACTGGAATAGTTGTATTGAATCGGAGGTAAGATATGGCGCAGCATTATAAGGTTTGGCAGAATGCATGGAGGGACTGTTCGGCGGAAACGGTGGATATTATTTTGCCGGATAGCTGGTTTGTTACGAATTATAAAATGAAAGCAGATGCATGTAAACCTTTGGAGCGCGAGGAGATCGCTGCCAGAATCAAAAATCCTGTTCATATGCCGAGAATTCGCGATATGGCTAAGAACGGGAAAAATGCTGTTATTGTATTTGATGATTTAAGCAGGGGAACCCCGGCGAGAATTCCTGCAGAGATTGTATTAGAAGAACTTTTGTCCGCTGGTATTCGAAAGGAAAATATTCGTTTCCTTTGTGCCCTTGGGAATCATGGAGCACTGACGCGGGCTGATTTTGTGAAAAAGCTGGGGGAGGATATTGTAGAGAAATATCCGATTTATAATCATAATCCATATGAACATTTGGTTAAAGTGGGAGTTGACTCCTTTGGGCAAAATATCTGGGTGAATCGAGAGTTTATGAAGTGTGATATTCGGATTGGCATTGGCTCGGTATCGCCGCATCCGCTGAATGGTTTTGGGGGAGGCGGAAAGCTGATATTTCCGGGTCTTGCCGGAATTGAAACCACATATCAAAATCATTCGCGTAGGGAATTTGCTCCGTTTTCAACCGAAACCTGTGGTTTGCGCAAGGATATCGAAACGATGACAGATATGGTTCGTCCGTTTTTTAAAATTGACGCGATTATTAATTCCAGATTAGAGATTGTTGATTTATGCGCCGGAGATCCGATTGACGAATATTATCAGGCGGTGGAAATCTCAGAGAAATTAAACACCATGAAAAGAAGCGGTGAGAAAAAGGATGTTATTTTTGTTAACGCCAATGCCAAATACAATGAAGCGTTGATAGCCGTTCGAATTGCGGCAATGGATCTCAAAGATGGAGGAGATGTTGTAATGATTAATCATTGCCCTCAGGGGCAGGTGGTTCATTATCTATACAGTGCTTTTGGAACCGATTATGGGGGACGGTGCTGGAACTCTGTTGATAAACGTCCGGTCAGTAAAATAGGAAGAATTATATACTATACTCCATATCCGGATATCAATAGCAAGATGAGCTTAAATGAGCCTGATAAGGTTATTTTTGCTAAAGAGTGGGACGAGGTAATGACGCTGCTGAAAAATCATATTCCGACGGCGGAAGTGGCAATTATCCCGGATGGAACGATTTGCTGTTTTCGATAAGATTTAGAAAAAATAAATTAATTTATATGTGGAGGGAGATAAATATGAAGATTACCAGTGTTGATATTTTTCTTGTTACAATTGGGCAACCGTCTGTTCCGGGGAGCCCGTGGAATCCGGTTGTCGTTCGTATTAACACAGACGAGGAAATCAGCGGTTATGGAGAAGTAGGGCTGTGTTATGGGGACACGAAAGAAGCGCCGTTTGGCATGTGCAGAGATTTTGCTAAGCTGATTATCGGTATGAACGCAGAGAATATTGAGGCGATCTGGGCTCGACTGCATAATACATTCTGGGGTTTGGGAGGCGGTCCGGTTGTTTATGGAGCGATGAGCGCTATTGATATTGCTTTGTGGGATATTAAGGGTAAAGCGTTAAACACTCCGGTATACAATTTGCTGGGAGGTAAGACAAATACAAAGCTTCGCGCGTATGCAAGCCAGATTCAGTTTGACTGGGGGCCTAAGGCGAAAGTTCTAATTCAGCCGGAAGAATATGGGGAGGCCTGCCTGAAAGCGAAGGAGGACGGTTATGATTGTGTAAAAGTGGATCCATTATGCTTTAATATGGCCGGAAAGTATAAGGGATGGCCATGCAATGGTATTTTAGAGCAGGAACAGTTGCAGATCGCGTACAGACGAGTGGAAGCGGTACGTAAGGCCGGAGGAGAAAATATGGATATTATCATTGAGGTACACTCTCTTACCGATCTGAATTCCGCGATACAGCTGGGAAAAATGCTGGAGGAATTTAATATTTTTTATTATGAGGAGCCGACAATGCCTATGAATGTTGGAAATATGTTAGAAATTGCGAAGAAAGTCAATATCCCGATTGCCAGCGGCGAACGCATTTATACGCGTTGGGGATATCGTCCTTTCCTTGAAGAGCATGCTCTCCATGTGATCCAGCCAGATCTTGGAAATTGTGGTGGTCTTACGGAAGGTAAAAAAATCTGCGACATGGCTCGAACCTATGATATCGCTGTTCAGACACATATTTGCGGAGGCCCTCAGGCAACGGCGGCTGCACTTCAATTGGAAGCTGTTATTCCAAATTTCCTGATTCATGAGCATAATCAGGCAGCGTTGCTTCCGGAAAATATCATGACAGGTATTTATGATTACCAGCCGGTAAACGGCTATTACACAGTTCCGGATTTGCCGGGAGTCGGACAGGAATTAAGTCAAAAGGCAATGGATACTGCGATTAAGGTGACGGTGAGATGAAATTTATAGATGATAGATACGAGGTTATTTCGACTCAGGGAAGGCAATTACTATGTTCAGATAAACATAAATAACGGGAAGGAGATGCCGGATGGGAAGGAAAAAGGTGATTATTACTGCCGCGGTTGTCGGGACGGCGCATATGGAGAGCATGAGTCCGTATCTGCCGGTTAAACCAGAGGATATTATTCGTCAGGCGGCGGACGCATGTGCGGCTGGCGCGGCGTCAATTCACATTCATGGACGAGATCGCAAAACAGGGGAACCATCTTCTGATATTGAACTGATCAGGGAAGTGGCAGGGGGGATTAAGGAAAAATGTGACGCTATTATCTGTATTACCACGGGAGGGAGTCAGATGATGACGGTTGAAGAACGTATTTCGGTGATTCCCGCGTTAAAGCCAGAGCTCGCGTCATGTAATGCTGGTTCTATGAATTTCGTACTGTCGGGACTGGTTTCGCATTTAAAGCCGGACGATCCAAAATGGGAATACGACTATTTAAGCGCCACGTATAATAATGTGTTTACAAATACTTACTATGGAATGGAAACATATATAAGAATAATGCAGGAAAATGGAACAGTGCCGGAATTTGAGATATATGATGCGGGTATGATCAATAATGTCGCGTATTTTCGCAATAAAGGTATTCTGACAGCGCCTATATATCTTCAGTTTGTTATGGGGATACAGGGCGGCATACCAGCCAGCGTTGACAATTTGGTCTTTTTACGAGCTTCTGCTGAAAAAATGCTGGGGGACAATTTTACATGGTCTGTGGCTGCGGCTGGAAGAAATCAGCTACCTTTGGCCGCGGCGGCCATGGCCATGGGAGGGAATGTAAGAGTTGGGCTCGAGGATAATCTTTATATTCGCCCACACCAGTTGGCAGAATCAAACGCACAGCAGGTCAAGGCGGCGGTAACGATTGCCCAGACTTTGGGCCTTGAACCAGCGACTCCGGATGAGGCGAGGGAGATTCTGGGACTAAAAGGAAAAAACAAAGTACTCTATTAGGCGATTGTTGTTTATTATTAGTGATTTTGGCAATAAGAAGGAAGTGAAATCGTGGAAAGAACATATGATTGGAATGATATTGTTACGCGGTTGACAAAAATGCTTCGTTTGTCGACACCGCCGGTAGGAATGAAATGGATCCGTACAGAAGAGGAGTTGATGGCTATTCCCAAAGTTCGAATTCATAACAAACATTTGCCACCATGTACGATTGTAAGCCATGCGACGCAATTTAACTGGACCAGCGCTTGTAAATTTGACAATTTTCACGCAAATTATTGCCGAGGAATTCATGGCATGTTTGAGAGAGATGTAAAGTGGTATTCTGGGGAGATGTTCAACAAGGTGTGGTTTAATAATGTTGAAGCGTCAAAAGCGCATAATCGTGCACTGAACTGTGTGGATCCGGAATATGTGGCAATAGTTGCGTCTCCGTTGACAGCAGGGAGAATTGTGCCAGATGTTTGTGTTTTGTATATGAACTCATCGCAGGCATTTTTGTTATTTTCTGGGTATCAATATGAAAAATATGAGAAACTGGAGTTTACATTTGTCGGAGAGTCTACATGCTCGGATTCGTGGATTCGTACATTTCAGACAGGGAAGCCGTCACTGGCACTGCCGTGTTTTGCGGATCGAAAGTTTGCTGGAGTAGGAGAGAATGACCTGCGAGTAACATTTACGCCGAAAGGACTCGTTAGAGCGTTGAACGGAGTAGAGGGACTCTTCCGGAATGGTCTTCGTTATCCGATTGCCTCGTATAGTCTGACCAGCGATATTCTGGATGGATTGCCGAAACATTACCTTGAGTTTTAATGTTGCTCTTATGGGAAATGGATTCGGGTAAACAGAAAGGAAATAATATTTTGGAACAAAAGGTTATTGTTAGAAAAACTCATTGTCTGAATGGAAAAGATGTTTATCTTTTTCGAATCCCTAATAATACAGACGATTATATTGAATTGACAAATGAAGGATGTCTCATTAACAGTATTTATATTCATGATAAAAACGGGAATATGAAGAATGTTATTGATAGTAGAAAAAATATTTCATCTGGTTTTTCTTCTGTTACGTGTAAAATATCAGGATATGAAATAGACACGGGTACTAAGATATGGGACGTCAATGAGGTGGGAGATAATTATGTTTTTCTGTCGCTTCGAGTATCAGAAGAGGAAAGCGGCGAGGGAGTTGCTTTTGTAATTGGTGCACGTATCATGTGGGTTAATTTAAATCGAATTGTAATTGATTTGTATCTAACTCCGAATGGAGCGGTAGAGATCAATTTAATATGTAATTTATTCCTTCAATTATCGAATGATACAGTGTTGTCAGAATATTTGGTTCGTACGTTTTGTCCCGAGTATTTTTGCGATGGAGTTGTCAGGCCTGTTGAGCAGACATCGTGGGATCAATTGTCCTTCGTGACGGTAGAGAAAGAGGCGCAGTGTTTTCGTTATAAGGATGAACAGATTAAACCTATGGTGGAGATTGTGAATGAGGAGTCTGCTCTTGCTGTTTCTGCTTATAGTTCTATGGATATGGTTACGGTGGAAGAAAAGGGAGTTTCTATTCTTGTCAGCAACTCTCTGGAGAAAGGTATATTTTTGAAAGCAGGAGAATCGTACACGGGCAGAGTCATTTTGGGTTTTGATAGAATTCCGGCTGGGAGCGGAGCCGACGAAAATTTTTCTTCTCCTTTTTGTGCATTTGTGTAGGAAAATAGAAAACAGGGCGGAGTGAATTGCTCCGCCCTGTTTACGCATATTACTAACCGACGTAGGTTCGGAATCGTTCGATAGTGAGTGAGAAAAATATAGCCGAAAACAAGGGAACGTGTGAATCCCCGGGAGGTCTGCATGAATGCTCTGTGAGATTAATCACAGTCTCGTGTTTGATCACAGAGCCGACGCAAGGCATATTCATTTAGACAGTTCCCTCAATCAATATTTTGTCTTCGTAGAAAACTTCCCTGATACCGATTTCTTTGTCTTTATTGAAATTAAAGGTGAGAAGATATCCTTTTTTGCTTTGATATCGGTCAAGATAATCCGAAAGCTGTTTTTCCCCTTTTTCGTGGTATTGTAGACCGCGCCATATTTTCAGTTCGATAATAAACTGTTCCCCCATGTAATCGACGATAATATCGGTGCGTTCCATATCACGCGTTTGGGATTCTACATAATAGTGGCCGGTTCCGTTAATGATTGGTTTCAAATATAATAGGAATAGTTTTCGTCCCTGGTTTTCAATGAATTTCTGATCAGAATTACTGTAGACTTCAGAAAAATGATCAATAAATTTACGAAAAACCAGATCCATATTTAATTTACCATTATGGATGAATTGATTTTGTAAACGTAAGGCATCCTGGTAAGTAATGCTGTTGAGTTCCTCGTCAGAAAGGAAAAGGTTATATAAACGCATTTCAAAAATTCGATTGGAAATGGAAATGGATCCTTTATCGTTAAAAATATAGCCAAACATGGCGCCGAGACTGATTGCTTCATTGTCTGGATTAAAAGTGATTCGTTGCCCCTGAAATAATATTCGGTAAAGAATATCACGCAGGTCAGGATAAATGGACAATTGATGATTCATACTGTCAAACAAAGTGGAACGCTCTGTCAAGATCCGATTGACTGCATTTGCGATCGTTGCTGTTGTCCAGGGAGAACGATTTTTTTGAAATTGTTCGTCCAAAATCTTACAGATGCTGGAAACAAGAAATGGATAGCCGGACGTATATTCAAAAATACACTGCGAGATCTGCAGGATATCCATATTGGTCTGGTGGTCATTTTCATAATTTTTCAGCATCCCGGCGATATCATCAGCGGAAAAGCTCATGTCCACAGAAAAAGACTCTGCGATGTTCCATGGACTGTTAAAGCGGTGTTCTGTTTCGGATCGTATTTTTAGTTTCAGATTTTTAATATCATAAACACCAGCCAGAATGACAGATTGAAAAGTCGCTATCGTGTATCTTTTTAAATAATAATTGCGAAGCTGGGCAAGAAAATCGAGAAATACCTGATTATTCGAGGCACTGTCCACTTCATCAATTAATAAAACAATCGGTTTTTCGGCAGTTTCGCATAGTTCGCTTAAAATAACAAATAATTCTACAAGGCCGAAAGATTCGTTCTCGATGGCAGAGTCCTGCTGCAGTCTGTCCAGAATGTCATGATTGAGGCCGTGAACAGGAAATCTGCGATTCCTGACTGTGCGGAGCAGATCTTTTGCAAAGGCAGCAGAAAAAACATGTTCATTTTTAAATTTTGCGTCGCTCAGTCCTTGAAAATCCAGAGAGATTACAATGTAAGAAGTTTTCAGAGTATCGGCAAGCAGGCCAAGTGTGGTAGTTTTTCCGTATTGGCGAGGCCGATTCATGACAAAATAGCTGCCGTTATCGATCAGTTTTCGAATTTCAGAGAGTTTGCCGTCGATATTTACCATATAGTGAACCGATGGAAAGCAGGCTCCGGTCGTGTTGAAAGATTTCAATAACATTCCCTCCCTTGCGAAATGGTGGTTCTGTGAAGATGTCTTCATTTTACTATAATTCAGAAGAGGATGCAATGAAAAGAACCTTTCAAAAATAAGGCGTCTTTGTTATAATGAAGCTATCAATCACAATCAATAAGGAGGGTACCATGTTTCCAGAAAATTTCTTATGGGGCGGAGCGATCGCGGCGAATCAGGCGGAGGGCGCCTGGCTGGAGGACGGCAAAGGACCGACGATCGTGGATATGATTCCGCATGGCGCGAAGCGAATGACGATCAAGACGGGCGAGGTCAATCCGGTGACGCTGCTTGACGGGGAGTTTTATCCGTCTCATGACGCGATTGATTTTTATCACCATTATAAAGAGGATATCCGGTATTTTGCGGAGATGGGATTTAAGTGCTTCCGTACCAGTATCGCGTGGTCGCGGATCTTCCCGCAGGGCGATGAGGAAGAGCCGAATGAGGCGGGGATCGCCTTTTATCAGGATATGTTTACGGAGTGTAAAAAATATGGGATCGAGCCGTTGGTTACGCTCTGTCATTTTGACGTGCCGATGGGGCTGGTGGACAAGTATGGTTCCTGGAGAAGCCGCAAGGTGATCGACTGCTTTACCCGCTATGCTAAAGTCTGCTTTGAGCGGTTCAACGGTCTGGTCAAATACTGGCTGACCTTCAATGAGATCAATGTCCTGCTGCATGCGCCGTTTTCCGGAGCGGGCATCTGTTTTGCGCCGGGCGAGAACCATGATCAGGCCATTTATCAGGCAGCGCATCATGAGCTGGTGGCGAGCGCGCTGGCGACAAAGATCGGACATGAGGTCAATCCGGATAATAAGATCGGCTGTATGATGGCTGGTGGGCAGTATTATCCGTATAGCTGCAATCCTGAGGACGTCTGGGAGGCGATGCAGGAGGACCGCAAAAATATGATGTTTATCGATGTGCAGGCGAGAGGGTATTATCCGTCCTACAGTAAGCGCGTCTTTGAGGAGAAGGGCGTGAAGCTGGAGATCGGACCGGATGATCTGGATATTTTAAAGGAAAATACGGTTGATTTTATTTCCTTCAGCTATTATTCGTCGCGTTGTGCGTCGGCAGACCCATCGGTCGGGCTGTCCGAGGGTAATCTGATCAAAACCGTCCGCAATCCGTATCTCAAAGTGAGTGAATGGGGCTGGCAGATCGATCCGCTGGGACTGCGGATCACGATGAATTCGATGTATGACCGTTATCAGAAGCCGCTTTTCATCGTGGAGAATGGTCTGGGAGCCAGGGACGTCATCGAGGAAGACGGTTCGATCAACGATGATTACCGGATTGATTATCTGAGAGAGCATGTGAAAGCGATGAATGAGGCGATCGAAGACGGCGTAGAGCTCATGGGTTATACGACCTGGGGCTGCATCGACGTGGTGTCGGCTTCTACCGGCGAGATGAGCAAGCGCTATGGATTTATCTATGTGGACCGCGACGACGCCGGCAACGGGACGCTGGAGAGAAGAAAGAAGAAGTCCTTTGACTGGTATAAGAAGGTCATTGCGAGCAACGGAGAGGATATTGATTAATACATATGGAGATTTATCTGGTAAGACACGGAGAAACGGTATGGAATACAGTGAAGCGTCTCCAGGGAAGTACGGATATCGAACTGGATGAGGCGGGCAGGGAGGCTGCCGGGCGGACGGGAGAGAAGCTGGAAGCGGTGCGTTTTGACCGGATCTACAGTTCTCCGCTGATCCGTGCCTACGAGACGGCCTGTCTGCTGCGCGGGCACCGCAACATTCCGATCATCCGGGACGAACGTCTGAGAGAAATCTCGTTCGGCGTCAATGAAGGACGGCGGGCAGAGGAGATTCTGGCGGATCCGGATGATGCGTTTCGATACTTTTTCACTCAGCCGGAGCTTTACCGGGCACCGGCTGAGGGGGAATCGCTGGAGACGGTCTGTGCACGCACGGCAGAGTTCATGCGGGAGGTGATCGAGCCGCAGGCGGCAGAGACGGAGCGCGTGATGATCGTCGCCCACGGCGCGCTTAACAAGGCGATCCTCTGCCATGTGAAACAGCATGATATCAGCCATTACTGGGACGGAAATCTGCAGAAAAACTGCGGGATCGTGATCCTGCGGCTGGATGAGAGCGGGTATCAGATGGTGGATGAGCAGTGTGTGCTGATCGAGTAGGAGGCGGTAAAATGAGTTTTGGAGAAAGGATATTATGAATTACAGTGACAATAAAGTAACCGATATCCAGATCGCGTATATCGGCGGAGGCTCGCGCGGATGGGCGTGGACCTTCATGACCGATCTGGCGCTGGAGGAGCAGATCAGCGGGACGATCCGTCTCTATGATATCGATGAGAATGCCGCCCGGATTAATGAAAGCATCGGCAATCACCTGATGCAGCGTAAGGAAAGCCGGGGAGACTGGAGGTTTGAGACCAAATCGACGCTGGCGGAGGCTCTGACCGGCTGCGACTTTGTGGTGATTTCGATCCTGCCGGGAACCTTTGATGAGATGGAGTCGGATGTACATCTGCCGGAACGGCTGGGCATCTGGCAGTCCGTAGGCGATACGGCCGGCCCCGGCGGCATGATCCGCGCCCTGCGCACGATCCCGATGTTTGTAACATTTGCCGAGGCGATCCGGACCTATGCCCCGGACGCATGGGTGATTAACTATACCAACCCCATGTCGCTCTGCGTGAAGACGCTGTATCATGTATTCCCGGAGATCAAGGCGTTTGGCTGCTGCCATGAGGTCTTTGGCACACAGAAGGTGTTAAAGGGGATATGTGAACTTTGCTGTGGAGAAAAGAATATCGACCGGCGAGATATCCATGTAAACGTTATGGGGATCAACCATTTTACCTGGTTTTCCAGCGCTTCTTACAGGGGGATTGACCTGTTCCCGGTTTACAGGGAATACATAGACAAACATTTTGATGAGGGTTATTCGCTGGAAGGCGAAAACTGGATGAATTCGTCTTTCCAGTGCGCAAATCGGGTCAAGATGGACCTCTTCCGCAGATATGGCCTGATTGCCGCTGCCGGCGACCGTCATCTGGCGGAATTTATGCCGGGAGATGAATACCTGAAGGACCCGGAAACCGTGACTTCGTGGAAGTTCGGCCTGACCAGCGTGAAGTGGAGAAAGGATGATCTGAGAAAGCGTCTGGAGAGGAGTGCGCGCCTGTATTCCGGACAGGAGGAGATGGAGTTGCAGCCGACCGGAGAGGAAGGCATCCTGCTGATCAAGGCGCTGTGCGGACTTGGGCGTGTCGTGAGCAATGTTAATATCCCGAACAGCGGGAGACAGCTCACGAACCTGCCGCCGGAGGCATTGGTGGAGACGAATGCGGTCTTTGAGTACAATGCCATCCATCCGGTAATAGCGGGAGCTGTCCCGGAAGGCGTCCGGGGACTGCTGATGCCGCATCTGGAAAATCATGAGCGGATACTGGAAGCGGCGCTCGATTATGACCGGGAGAAGGTGGTGCAGGCGTTTCTCAACGATCCTCTGGTGAAGGGGAAACGATGTACGGAAGCCGATGTGAGAGCGCTGGTAAATGATATGATCGCTAATACCGCCGGATATCTGGGAGATGGGTGGAAGAAGTAGAATGAAATAAGAGAATGCAACAGACAGAAAACTGCCGGGCCTCAAAGGGCTTCGGCAGTTTTCTGTCTGTTTTACTCCCGATAATAATACCGCACCGCCCGAAGCAGTCCGTCCCGCTCCAGCTTTTCAAAGTCCAGATGGACCGGCAGTCCCGGCACATCCGGGAGGTAGAAGCGGCCGTCGCGCATCTCGGAGACCAGGCTGAAGTAGTTGACCAGCACTTCATTCAGCGGCTGGTGGTATTCGATGGGTTCGTCTTCGGAGTAGAGCGTGCCGAGCGCGACATTCTGGAAGGTGAAGCCGCCGGTGGAAATCCTGCAGCCGTGCGCGTGGGCGTAATCGCGGACACGCATATTTTCCGCAAGGCAGTAAAGCCGGGCGGGCTGCAGATGGTCGACGCCGTGTTCCGCGTAGGCGACGTGTGTGTGATAACTGCGGACGGATTCGCCCATGGCGATCTCCATGGAGACGCCGGCCTCATTGAGGAGATCGCGGAGCCGGCGCAGGGCGTCCATGTCATAGGCATGAACCGGTTCTTCGAGCCAGGCGACGCCGAGAGGAGCAGCTTCCTTTGCAAAAGCAAAGGCAGTTTCCGCATCCCAGGCCTGGTTGGCATCTACGGCGATCCGGAAGTCGTCGCCCAGAGTTCTGCGTGCTTTTGCGAGACGCCGGAGATCGTGGGAAATGTCTTTGCCGTGACCGCCGATCTTAAATTTGGTTGTGGTGTATCCCTCTTCCTGAAAGCGCAGCAGATCCCGGATCAGGCCGTCGTCATCAAGCAGCACGGAACCGCCGCCTTTATAGACGCTGGCCCAGTCCCTGTCGGCGCCGAGAAATCGATGGAGCGGTTTTCCGGCACGGTTTGCCAGCAGATCGAGGAGCAGCCAGTCGAGGTTGGTCATTTCTGAGACATAAGGGCTCTGATAGCCAAAGTTGCGGATTTCCCACCAGAAATACCGGATCCAGTCAGAATTTGTCTTTGCCGGATGGTTCAGAAGTCTGGGAACAAAGAAATCGGTCATCAGGGGAGTTGCAGGCCCCTGTCCGCAGAAACCGTCTTCATCATAGATGCGCATCCAGCCGCGGAAAAACGAGGCAAGGCGGATGCCACCGGTGCCGTCTTTAAAAGGAACCGGGAGCGGGATGGGAGCAAGGTCGTAATACACGGCCTTTTTGATGGAAATGAGATCGGGGTAAGAAAACAGCTGGTTCATAACATACTCCTTTTATATGAAAAATTTTATGTAAAATAGTTTTTAAGTGTATCTGCCAGCATCTGCGCAAGTTCCCGGATGTGCTTCGGCAGATTGCGGCCGGGATGGTGGGCGAGGATCAGGTGATAATGCTGCGGAGACTTGAATGGGACGCAGCGTGTGAGAACTTCAGGCGGCAGCAGATTTTGCGGCAGGATGGTATCGGCAGTGCCGGATTTTGCCAGAAGGCTCAGGATATCACTCCGGGCTTCGCAGACAATGGATGGCGGCGGGCCGGAAATGTCATCCAGAAGCCGTTCCTGTTCCGCGCGCAGAGAACTGCCCGCAGTTGCAAGCATAACGGGGCGTCCCATGGGATCCGGATGGTGGGAAGTACCCGGACAGTAGAGCAATTCGCTTTGTGCCAGACTCTTACAATTGAGGATCGGGTGCGTCACGTCACAGGAAAAATAGAGACCGAGATCGGCGGAGGCGTTCAATAAGGCTTCTTCGGTCTGTGACCGGTCTCCTTCGATCATACTCAGAAGGACATCCGGATAGCGTGAGGAAAATTGTGTTTCCACGGATTCCCGAAGACAGGGCACAAGGATGGGATCACATGACAGATACACGCCTCCTCCATGACCGAGCCGATAGGTTTTAAGCTGCTCGGCGAGATCTTCCTCCAGCCGCAGGAGATTTCTGGCCGAATTGGCAAAGATCTTGCCGGCATTGGTGGGCTGCAGACGATTGTGAACCCTTGTAAAGAGCTGGGTACAAAGCATCTTTTCTACATTTCTCAGATGTCTGGAGAGGGCCGGCTGGGTCAGATAATTTTTCTCGGCCGCTGCCGTCAGGCTTTTTTCGTCCACGATGGAGAGGATATATTTGAGAATCTGCGTATTGAGCTGGATCTCAGGAGCGGTCTGGTGAATGGCAGGAGCACGGGCGGTTTCTCCTGCCTTTTCCTGCGGAGAAATGTCTTCTCCGGAAGGGGAATCTGCGATGTGGAGAAACTCTTCGACCTCCGGCGTCTGAATGGCGGTGTAGCGCGGGTCAGACAGACGTTCCCGGATCAGCAGGGCGGCGAGATAGCGTTCCGGTTCGGTCAGGGTATGTCCGAGCGGATGGCGGATATGGAGAGTCTGGTGGACGGGAGGATCCAGGGGGCGGTACACCAGATCCTGACAGGGAAATACATGGGCCTGCGAGACAAGACCGGCGCCGACGGCCTGATGGAGCATGGAGTCGATCAGGATCACGTCGTTGGATTCAAAGGCGACCAGCGGGCTGAAACCGGCTTCGCGGAATAATTCATCGGCAAGGATGCGGATGCTGTGCCGTTCCCCCTGGAGGACAAATGGTGTGTCCTTCAGATCTGAGAGCCGGATGCTTTTGGCCCATGACATGGGATGAGAGACCGGCAGGGATACGAGGAGCTCCTCGAAGGCGAAGGGCAGATCGGTGACCTTGTCGGACGTTTTGCCGGCGCCGATCGCCAGATCGATCTTGCCGTGCTGGATGGCTGCGGGCTGCTCGCTGGCGTAGAGCTCAGTAAGGGAGAGCGAGATATCGGGGTAGCGGCGTGAAAATTCATTATAGATGCGGCTGTAGATGATCGCTCCGCGGTTGGGGGCGGTAGCCAGACGGATATGAGCATGCTGGTTATTGGTGACGGTGCGGATGGTCTGCAGCATGCGCGTCTGCTCATCAAGGATACGCTGCGCGTAGTCAATGACACAGCGGCCGGCTGCTGTCGGCGTCAGCTGCCGGTGATAGCGCAGAAAAAGAAGAAATCCAAGAGAATCTTCGTATTCGGTGAGAAATTTGCTCAGCGCGGGCTGTGAGATACCAAGGATGCTGGCGGCTGCCGAGAGATTTCTCTGATCGGCGATGGTGACGAGATAGTACATTTGCCGGGTAGTCATGAGCGGTCATCCTTTCACGTAACACAGATTTTCCCTATGATTATAGCAAATTTAACAAATAAGAGCAATGACATATAACTAAAATGATATGAAATCTATAAAGAAATGGAGTTTGCGAATTGCATTTCTTTATCATATAATTCTAATATAGGCAATAGGGGAAACCCGAATCAAAGTCAAAATCCATAAAAAGAAAAGGAGAGAAGTGTTATGAAAAAAAGTTTTTATCAGCTGATGCTGGCAGGCGCAGCAGCAGTCGCAGTCCTGGGAATGACCGCATGCGGCAGCAGTTCGAGCAGTACATCTACCACAGCGGCGGCTACGACGGCGGCGGCGACAGAAGCGGCAGAGACCGAAGCGGCAGAAGAGACTGAGGCTGCGGAGGAGACCGAGGCAGCGGCAGAGGCATCTGCGGATGATATCGGCTTCCCGGCAGATGAGACCATCACACTGGTGGTACCGGGCAAAGCGGGCGGCGGTTCCGATCTGGGTATCCGTTACTACAGCGAGGGCTTAAACCGGATCTACGGCTTAAAAACCACAGTAACCAACTACGACAGCAACACGGTAGGCCATGCGACAGTCGCGGCTGCGAAGCCGGATGGGACAACCCTCACGGTAGCGACTTCCGCGCTGAATATTCAGTATATCACCGGCAATGCAGAAGTAGATCCGATGAGTGATTTCACTCTGATTGCCTGCCTGCAGGACAATGGTTTCTCCACGCTGGCAATTCCGGCAGACGCTCCGTATGATGATTTCGCCGGTTTCGTTGAATATGCAAAGGCTCATCCGGGCGAACTGAATGCCGGTATGCCTGCTTCCGGAGCAAATACGATGCTTTTCGGTAAGCTGAGCAAGGTTCTTGGCATTGAGCTGAACGCAGTGGAGTGTGCGTCTGAGTCTGATCGTCTGACCAACCTGGCCGGCGGCTTCATTGATATCGGTGTTGTAGGCGTAGGAAATGCGGTTGAGTATGAGAAGGCCGGCAAACTGAAAGTCATCGGCACCGTAGCTTCTGACGGACAGACGATCGACAAGTATCCGGAAGAGCTGCCGGACAACTACAAGACACTGCAGGAGCAGGGCTTTGAGGACTGCACGATGGCAGTTTATCACTATCTGCTGGGACCGGCCGGCATGGATGAGACGATGGTCGCAAACATGAACAAGGCGATGCAGGCGATCGTAGAGGATGAGACGGTTAACGCGGGTATTGCCAGCATCGGCAACATCCCTGGCTGGCATGACCTGGAGGAGTCTGAGGAGATTCATCAGGCAGAGTATGACCAGGATGTCGAGATTCTGAAGGATCTGGATATGTATGTGCAGGGTTAATCTCTCTGCGGAGAAAAGAATACGGATTATGTAAATTATGTAACGATTCAGGGCGATGGGGTATGAGCAGTAGGGACGGACATCAGCCTGAATGGTAAGAGAAGAAGTCCTGGGAGATTACTCCCAGGACATTTTAGAAAAAGGGGATTATTTCATATGAAGATGAGAAGAGATACCATTACCGGCATCGTCGGTCTTCTGGGATGTGCGTTTTTCCTGGTACAGACGCAGTCGATCAAACAGCCGGCAAAGCTTCTGGAACCGGGGCCGCGTCTTCTGCCGTATGTAGCGATCATTCTGATTGCCCTGAGTTCCGTGGCGCTGATTATTAAGGGATTTAAGGATCGCAATATTGAGGAAAAGCCGTATTTCCCCAAGGGCGGAATCTTAAAGATTACAAAAAGCTATCTGATGCTTGTGGTGTATGCGATCGCGATGACATATCTGGGATTCCTGATCACAACACCGTTTGCAACGTTAGCGTTTATCTATGATCTGAAGGGAACTTCCAAAGTAAAATTAGTTCCGTCCATCATCATTTCCGTGCTGGTGACGGCAGCGCTGTACGCGATGTTTGTGTTTGGCTTCCAGGTGAAGCTGCCGGCCGGGGCATTCTTTGAGTAGGGAGGAGAACGACGATGACAGAATATATCAATGCGTTGATGATCTGCTTGCAGCCGATTAATCTGCTCTTAATCGTGGCGATGGTTTCTCTGGGAATTGTCTTCGGAGCGATTCCCGGACTTTCGGCGACGCTGGGTATCGCGCTGCTACTGCCGATTACGTTTGGTCTTTCGACGGAGACTTCCTTTGTCCTGCTGCTGGCGATCTGGATCGGCGGCGTGTCCGGCACCTTTATCTCGGCGGTATTGATCGGTATCCCCGGTTCTTCCTCCGCGATCGCGACCTGTTTTGACGGCTTCCCGATGACTAAGAATGGCCAGGCGGGCAAGGCGCTGGGGATCGGCATGACGGCGTCCTTTATCGGCACGGTGGGTTCTGTGGCGATTGCTACGGTGCTTTCGCCGGTGATTGCGGAATTTGCCCTTCATCTGGGGCCATGGGAATATTTCTCCCTGTGCTTCTGTGCGATCACGCTGGTGGCGTCGCTGTCAAAGGGAAATATTTTCAAGGGAATTATGGCGGCAGGCATCGGCCTGCTGATGGGCTGCATCGGCATGGATCCGATCAACGGCGCGAATCGTTTTACCTTTGGTAACGTGTACTTAAGCTCCGGTATCAGCACGGTGGCGCAGATGCTGGGAATGTTCGCCATGTGTCAGATCATCCGTGACTCCGCGAGAGGCGAGGCCAAGATGCCGGATGCGGATGTCAGTATGATGAAGGGTCTGGGCGTGGGGATTAAAGATATCATAGAAAATATCCGCACGATTGCGTTTGCCTTCGTGGTGGGTCTGTGGATCGGTTTCCTGCCCGGCATGGGTTCCGGTATTTCCAATATGGTAGCTTACGGTTATGCCAAGAGTATCAGCAAGAATCCGGAGTCCTTCGGCAAGGGCAATCCGTCGGGCGTGTGGGCTTCTGAGACGGCGAATAACGCCTCCCTCGGCGGTGCGCTGATCCCGATGATGGCGCTTGGTATCCCGGGAGACGGTATCACGGCGATGCTGATCGCAGGTCTGACGATCCACGGGCTGCAGGCCGGTCCGCTCTTTATGACGGAGCAGCCGGATCTGGCAATGCTGATCTTCGCCTGCGTCATGGTGTCTGCGATCGTGACCTATCTGGTTCAGATCCTGACGAAGCGCTGGTTCCCCTATATCCTCAAGGTGCCGTATCATTATCTGTATACGGTGATTCTGGTGATCAGCTATATCGGCGGATATGGTATTTCCAATATCATGTTCAATATTTATGTAATGCTGGCACTGTGCCTGCTGTCCGTCTTTATGAGCATTGCGGGGCTGCCGACTTCGCCGCTGGTGCTGGCGTTTATCCTGTCGAGCAAGCTGGAGAGGTATTTCCGTCAGGGCATCAGCTATGCGCACGGAAGCTACGCGGAGTTCTTTACGCGGCCGATTTCCTGCGTACTGCTGATCGTGTCGCTGGTCTGCGTGATCTGGCCGTTTGTGTCGGATTATTTAAAGCAGAAAAAAGCGGCTGAGGCGAAATGACCGTGCAGAAAAAAGAAATGTTTCCCAGAATTAACACGGTGTATGGTACGCTGCCTTCGATGTTCAGAAAGTATGACCGATATGCGAGAAAAGATGCTTTCAGCGGAAGCACCAGAGAAGATTTTCAGATCTGGCAGACGAGGATGCGGAGCCTTTTGCGGGAATTGCTGGGATTCGATAAGATGGAGGAGTGTCCGCTGACTCCGGTTCTGGAGGATGTGGAGCTGCTTGACGGCGGGATCCGCCGGGAACATATCCGGATCCAGACAGAACCGGGTGTATGGATGCCGATGTATGTGCTGATCCCGGAGAATGCCGGGACAGATACCTGTCCGGTCATCTGCCCGCCGGGGCACAATGGAGCCGGGAAATATACCGTCGCCGGTGTGCTGGGATACCAGGCGGTTGAGGAGAAAATTGAGTTTTACCATTATGATTATGGGATGCAGCTGGCAAAGTTGGGATATGTGGCGGTCTGCCCGGACTGCCGCGGATTTGGCGAGCGGCGGGAGGACATCGCGGATACGCAGGATCCGGCTGTGGGGCTGAAAGGGGATTGCTACTGGCTTGCGCACATGGGAGAACCGCTGGGGATCCCGGTTGCCGGGATGCTGACCTGGGATCTGATGCGCGTGCTTGATTATATCAGAGAACGCGGTTCGTGGGACAGCAGAGCGACCGGATGCGTTGGCTTTTCCGGAGGCGGGATGCAGACGCTGTGGCTTGCGGCACTGGATGAGCGGGTGTGTTTTGCTGTGATCAGCGGGTATTTCTATGGGTTTAAGGACGCGCTGCTGGCGTTAAACCGGAACTGTTCGTGCAACTATGTCCCGCACCTCTGGGAGCATCTGGATATGGGAGATATTGCCAGCCTGATCGCACCCCGGCCGCTGCTGCTCCAGTCGTGCGCTGAGGATCGCCTGAATGGGCCGCGGGGACTGGCCAATGTCATGGAACAGGCTGAGATTGTAAGAAACGCTTATCAGCTCTGCGGAGCCGGAGAGGCGCTGATGCAGGAGATCTGCGAAGGCACACACCAGTGGCATGGAGAACATCTCAAAGAATATCTGGAGGTTATGAAGAGTCAGGAGAATTTGCATGATGAATAAGACAGAGCTGAGAAAATTAATCCTGAGTAAAATTGATCTGCCTGTCATCCGGGAGCAGGAGTATTCCGTGCTGGAATTTGGCGTCAGGCCGGACAGCGGGGAGATTCAGACCGCCTCTTTTCAGCAGGCGATTGACCGGGTGAGTGAGGAGGGCGGCGGCCGGCTGAGTATTCCGGCGGGGCGATACCGCACGGGAGCTCTGCGCCTGAAAAGCGGAGTCGAACTGCATCTGCAGACAAAGGATACCATCCTTTCCTTTGTCAATGAGGAGCCGGAGAAGCATTATCCGCTGGTCTTCTCTCACTGGGAGGCGACGCCCTGTTATAATTTCAGCGCATTGATCTATGCCTGTGATGAGAAGGATATCGCCCTGACCGGCGAGGGGACGCTGGACGGCGGAGCGGATGCGGAACATTGGTGGAACTGGCATCATCAGGTGGAAAAAGCGTGGTCTGCGGATAAGAAAGACCTTCAGCTGGAGGACCGTCGGGAGACTCGCCGGATGAATGTGGAGGGAGTACCGGTATCTGAGCGGATTTTCGGGCCGGGACATTATCTTCGGCCGAATTTCATCCAGACGATTCGCTGTGAACGGGTGCTGCTGCAGGATTTTACCTTAAAGAATAGTCCGATGTGGCAGGTCAATCCGGTGATGTGTAAGAGCCTGACGGTGGACGGACTGACGCTATCAAGCCATGGACCCAATAACGATGGCTGCGATCCGGAGAGCTGTGACGGTGTCTTGATTACGAACTGCCGTTTCGATACGGGAGATGACTGCATCAGTCTGAAGTCCGGGCGTGACCGCGACGGCAGAGAGGCAAAGATTCCCTGTGAACATGTATTGATCGAAAAGAACGAATTTGCGGACGGCCACGGGGGGATTGCGCTCGGAAGTGAGATGAGCGGCGGGATCCGGTGCGTGGCGGCGATGAATAACCGTTTCTGCAGTCCGAATCTGACCTACGCGCTGCGGTTAAAAACGAACGCGCGCCGCGGGGGCATCGTGGAAGACGTCGTGCTGGCGGATACGGTGATCGACTGTGTCCATGGAGCGGCGGTGCATGGGACAATGCTGTATGAGGACGGGAGAAATGGCGATGATCTGCCGGTTTTTCGCAATCTTTTAATTGAAAATATCTGGGCTTACGGCGGCGATTACGGGATATTTCTGGAGGCGTTTGACGAGGTGCCGATCACGGGGCTGACGCTGCGCAATATAGAGATTACCGGCGTCACACAGCCGATGCGGTGCATGAACTGGCAGGATCCGGTGATTGAGAATGTGAGGATCAACGGGAAATATTATCCGCGCCCGGACAAGGTTCGTATCCTGGGGATTACCGCGAGAGGGCAGAAGGTGACAGCCACGGCCCAAACCTGCCGCAGCGGGGAGCAGCTGTCCTGGCGCTGGCAGCTGGCCGGGGAAGACGGCAGGTGGATCGATGCGGGAAGCGGAGAGACCTTTGTAATTCCCCCGGAAGAGGAAGGCTTACCGACAGAATACCGAGTCGATAAAGGAGAGACTTCGCCGTCGTTGATGGCGGAGGAGCTTTTGACGATGCCGGAAAGTTCTGTATATATACGTGTAGCGGCGGAAGATGAAAATGGGAATCAGGAATTCAGTCATTGTTATCGGATCTTGTCCGGTATGGCGGCAGGAGCTGATGTGAATGCAGGCAGGCTGGTTTGCCGGGGGCTCCTTGCGGAAAGGGATATTCTGGAAAAAGAAAAGCCTATCCGGCGCGGGACGCTTGCGCAGATGCTGATGCCGTTAGCGGATCCGGATACAGAAAATACTATGATTACAGATGAGAAAGCGCTGGACATCGCGGTGAAGAAGAGATTTCTCGCATTTACCGAAGGTGGGGAACTCTGTCCGGACGGACTGGTCAGCCGGCAGGAAATGGCTACGGTCGCGATGCAGGCTTGCGGAGTCAATTACCGCAATGCTTCCAGTACGATGCCGGTATGCGCGGACGTAAAAGAAGTAGGCAATAATTACGGTACGAATGTGGCGCGGGCGCTGTATTTCGGGTTTATGGAGCTGGAAGCGGACGGGAAATTCCAGCCCAGACGGCCGGTTACAGGAGATGAGACGATACAGATCTTAAACCGCGTTGCGGATTTTGCAGGATTATAATCATACGAAGAAGGAGGCAGCAGGATGTGGCTGGAATATTTCTCCGATTATCTGAAAACGAAGTTTCCCCGATTTTTATGCGATAAGGCATGGAATTATAAGGATGATCTCTGTATGATCGGTGCGGCGTATCTGGCGGAAGCCACAGGAGACAAGGCCTGGAACCGGGCGATTACGGACAACGCGGGCTGGCTGATGCGCGAAGACGGTTCGATTGTGAACTGGAGGGAAGGCGAGCACAATATTGATAAGGTGAGCTTCGGCAAGTCGCTGCGTCTTCTGCGGGATCTGACCGGAGATGTGCGTTATGAGGAGGCGGTGCAGAAGGCTTATGCATTTTTGTCTGACTACCCGCGGACGGCAACGGGCAATTTCTGGCACAAGGATATTTATCCCAATCAGGTGTGGCTGGATGGGTTGTATATGGCGATGCCCTTTTACGCGAAATGTCTGACAGAGAACGGGGAAGACCGCTGGGATGATATCGTGGATCAGTTTGAAAGCGCACATGAGCTTCTGTGGGATTCGCAGATTCGGCTGTATCGCCATGGCTGCGATGTGAGCCGTAAGGCGGACTGGGCTGATCCGCAGACCGGACAGAGTACGGCGGTGTGGCTGCGCGCGGAGGGCTGGTATCTGATGGCGTTGGCGGACGTGTATGAGCTGGCAAAGGGACGCTCCGAGCGGGTAGAGGAGCTGGTCCCGCTTCTGCGGCGGGCGATTGAGGGAATCCTGCCGTATCAGGATACGGCTTCACGGATGTTTCTGCAGGTGGTAAACCGGCCGGACGTGGAGGGCAATTATCCGGAGACATCCGGGAGCGCCATGGTCGCTTACGCGCTGATGAAGGGCGCGCGGCTGGGAATGCTGGATGAGACTTATGCGGAAAGAGGCAGCGGGGTCGTCGACGGAATCCGGGATACGTATCTGCGGCGGGAGGCGGATGGAATCTGTCTTTACGGGATCTGCGCGAGCGCCGGGCTGGGAGCAGGACCGGATCCGCATAACCGTAAGGATCGCAGCGGCAAAGCGGAGTATTATGTGAGCGAGCTGCAGATGCCGGATAACCAGCATGGGAGCGCCGGGTGTATGATGGCAGTCAGTGAGCAGATCCGGTATCAGAAAAAGACCGGACAGATGTGAGAGGACACGTTAAAATTATAATTTAGAAGCGAATTCAGAATACAGCGGAAATGATTCCTTTGAGCAGAGGGGTCATTTCCGCTGTTTGTCTATGCTATACACAGAGCTGCATAAGGAGTTTTTCCGGGTATATTTTTATGAAATGAGTAGTTGATGATTTCCTCTGTTTATGTTAAGATCGTGTAAAAAGCGCGTTAAATCTACGTTATCATATCGACATAAAAAGAACTGTTTACATAAGAATCCGGAAAAGGATGATCCGACCAGACGAATCACAAAATATCCTTGCCGTGAGGTTTGCGAATAGAAAGAGGACAATCAGATGGAAGCATGTTATCGAATTCTTGCGGTGTTGGGCGGCTTGTGTATGTTCCTGTATGGGATGCGTCTGATGGGGGAAGGCCTGAAAAGCTGTTCCGGAGGCGCCATGAAGGCAGCGCTTGCCAGAGTGATGGACAATCCGGTACGCGGTTTTATCCTGGGGATGCTGGTTACCTGTATGATACAGAGCTCCACGGCGACGATTGTTCTGACGGTAGGTCTGGTGGGCGCGGGTTTTTTCACCTTCCGGCAGTCTGTCGGCATCGTGCTGGGAGCGAATGTCGGTACCGCGATCACCGCTCAGGTGATCCGCCTGATGGATCTGGACGCCGGGAATTCGATTTTAAATCTTTTCAGCGCGGATCATCTGGCGTCGATTGCCCTGATCCTGGGAGTGGTACTGATCATGTTTGTCAGCAATCGGCGAAGCTCTGCAAAAAATCCGGGTGTGATTGCCGTGGGATTCGGCATCCTTTTTATGGGGCTGCTCTATATGAGCGAGGCGGTCAGTGAGATGAGCGATTCGCTGAGTCAGCTTCTGACCGCGTTTGAGGGTAATTATGCTCTGGGATTTCTGTCAGGTGTGTTCGTTACCGGAGTCATCCAGAGTTCTTCGGCCGTGATCGGTATCTTACAGACACTGGCAAGTTCGGTTGGAGTCCGTTTCTGTGCTGTTGTGGCTGTAATTGTAGGTGTGAATATCGGAGACTGTCTGACGACATTTCTGGTCTGCCGGATCGGAGCAAACCCGGAGCAGATCCGGACAGTGCTGGTGCATGTGATTTATAATGTTTGTGCCGCCTGCCTGATTGGTGTGCTGCTGGTTGCCGGAAGGTGTACGGGGATCATAGGAGACGGGATCTGGTACATGTCTCTGAATTCCGGCGGTGTGGCTAACATTCATGGACTTTTCCGGCTGCTCCCTGCTGTACTGCTGCTGCCGGTTTCGGACCGCTTTGCAGCGATCGCGGAAAGATTGGTGCCGGATAAACCGGTGGAGGCCGAGGACGCGGATATCCGTGAAAATCTCCGCGAGCTGGACGATCATCTGATTACCAATCCCGGACTGGCTCTGGATCAGACCGCTCATCTGATCACCCATATGGCGGATGTGGCGCTTCATAACTATGACGCCTGTATCCGGCAGATTTACGAATTTGACGCAAAAAGGGAGGCCCGCATCCGTCAGAGAGAAGATCTGCTCGACGAGATGGCAGATGCTTCGAACAAATATATTGTTGCCATATCTCCCTACATAGCGCTGAATTCGGATAACCAGAATCAGAATTTCCAGATCCGGGCGCTTACCTGTTTTGAACACATTGGCGATCTGGCTGTGAATATTGCGAACAGTGAGAAAATTCTTCTGGAAAAGAGTGAATCTTTTTCGGAGGCAGCCATG
This sequence comes from Clostridiales bacterium, assembly GCA_020860565.1. Classification (GTDB taxonomy): domain Bacteria; phylum Bacillota; class Clostridia; order Lachnospirales; family Lachnospiraceae; genus Brotaphodocola. Next base: position 27,064 of record JAJBUA010000096.1, on the reverse strand, counting down.
TGCGAGCTGCGTATTGCCGCGGATGCGGTAAGCAACATCCTCTTTGTGACCGCTGAGGCTTATAAAAATTCAGATTATGAGATGGCGCGGACGGTGGAGCCCGTGGAGGAGGTTATCGATGATTTGATCGAAACGCTGAAGGAACGTCATGTAAAACGGATGGTCAGAGGGACCTGTGATATACAGAATGGGATCCAATATCAGAATATTTTACAGAGTATGGAGCGGATCTCCGACCAGTGTTCGGATCTGGCCGTGTATATGCTGAGCCGTAAGGATGCCGCGATATCCGGTCAGGAACACCAGTATATCCATAACCTGCACCATTCCTCCAATGAGGAATACCAGCGGCTGTTCCGGAAAAATCATGAGAAATATTTTTCTCAGTTAAAAACAGGGAATTGATCTGACAGGCATCCAATCCGCAACAGGAGAAAACCTTGCGGGCAGCGTCTGTTTGTGATTGCGGTAAAGCGTGAAAAATGTTATAATCGGGCTAAGATTTCGGGAAACAGACATTGGGGAAGTTTCCTGAAAAATGAATAGAAGGAAGGTATTTCATATGTTACAGTTAGGCTTGCGTCTGCATGACGCGGAAAAGGTGCCGATGGAAGAATTGCTTCCCATCGTGCGCTCGAAGGGGTATAGTTGTGCCCATCTGGCTCTGAGCAAAGCCATGAAAGAATATGCTTACGGACCGTCCGCACTGACTCCTGGTTATGCCCATTATCTGAAGCATCTGTTTGAGAAAAATGAGCTGGATATCGCGCTGTTGGGCTGCTATCAGAATCTGGGCCATCCGGATCCGGCTGCGATCCGTGAGTTCCAGCAGAGGTATTACGCTCATCTGCGGTTCGCATCTCTCCTAGGCTGTGCGATGGTCGGCACGGAGACCGGGGCGCCGAACGCGGAGTATGTGGACTGTCCGGAGTGCCGTTCAGAGGAAGCTCTGTATACGTTTATCAAGAACCTGACGCCGGTTGTGCGCTGTGCGGAGCAGTTCGGAGTCATAATTGCGATTGAGCCGGTAGCGCGCCATATCATTTACAATGCGGAGCGCGCGCGCATCGTTCTGGATGAGATTGATTCTCCGAACCTGCAGATCCTGTATGATCCGGTGAATCTGCTGGATTTGGACAATGTGGATCACAAGGAAGAGGTGTTCAAAAAGTCACTGGAACTGCTGGGACCGGATATCGCGATGATTCATTTGAAGGATTACATCCATGTGGATACGGGATACGGACTGCAGTCAGTCGGCGCCGGCACCGGAGAGATGGATTACTCGATTGTCATGCAATATGTAAAGAAAGAAAAGCCGTTCTGCTACGCGACGCTGGAAAATACCAACGTCGAGAACGCGGCGTGGTGCTGCGCAAGGATGAAAGAACTCTACGAGCAGGCATAGTCAGTGAAATGGTATTGGCGGGAGTATTTGCCGGGGTTTTTCGGGTTTCCGAGAAATCCCGGCTTTTATGCGCACGGGCGGATATGGAAATTTTGCAGCTAACGCTGCATCTGTTCTCCGCTCCGCTTCGGTCGTTGCTAAAAGTGTGCCACTGGCACACAGCAACCGGCGCGGCGAGTAGGAGGCGAAAATTCGCCTTCTACTCGATCACAGGCGGATTCTTTTCATAAAAATTTGCGTGAAATGTTGAAAAATGATTGCAAATAAGCTATGATGGAGATCAACTGGGCAATTATACTGAATGATAGAGGAGACAGATATGGAATGTAGAATTGTTACGATTCCGGGCGATGGGATCGGACCGGAGATTGTCCGTGAGGCATGTAAGGTGCTGGATCGGGTCGGAGAGGTATACGGCCATACGTTTTCTTATCAGGAGATCCTGATGGGAGGATGTTCCATTGACGCTTACGGCGTACCGCTTACGGAGGAAGCGCTGGAGACGGCAAAGCAGAGCGACGCAGTATTGCTGGGAGCGGTCGGAGGAAAAGTGGGAAATTCAAGATGGTACGATGTGGCACCGAATTTGAGACCTGAGGCAGGAATTCTGGCGATTCGTAAGGGTCTTAATTTATTTGCCAATCTGCGGCCGGCATATCTGTATGATGAACTGGCCGGTGTATGTCCGCTGCGGCCGGATCTGATCGGTGACGGTTTTGACATGGTGATTGTGCGCGAGCTGACCGGCGGCCTGTATTTCGGAGAACGCCGCACCGAGGAGGTAAACGGCGTCCTGCAGGCGACGGACACTCTGGTTTATAATGAAAATGAGATCCGCAGGATCGCGATCAAGGCGTTTGACATCGCGATGAAGCGCAGAAAGCATGTGATCAGCGTGGACAAGGCCAATGTGCTGGATTCGTCCCGCCTGTGGAGAAAGGTGGTCGAAGAGGTCGCGAAGGATTATCCGGAGGTAACTCTTGAGCATATGCTGGTTGATAACTGCGCGATGCAGCTGGTGATGAATCCGGGACAGTTTGATGTGATCCTGACAGAAAATATGTTTGGCGATATCTTATCGGATGAGGCAAGCATGATTACCGGATCGATCGGTATGCTTTCTTCCGCGAGTCTCAATGAGACGAAGTTTGGCCTGTATGAGCCGAGCCACGGATCGGCTCCGGATATTGCGGGCAAGGACATTGCCAATCCGCTGGCGACGATTTTGTCGGCGGCGATGATGCTGCGCTATTCGTTTGATCTGGATCAGGAAGCGCTGGCGATCGAGGGCGCGGTGAAGCAGGTGCTTGCGGACGGATACCGCACGGTGGATATCATGGCGGACGGCTGTGAGCAGGTCGGTACGATCCGGATGGGCGATCTGGTTGCGGAGCGGATTCGTTAAAGTAACGATTTAATTTTGGAAAAACCTGTTTTCGCCCGCTTTGCGGACGTTGGCAGTGGAAAATATATCAGGAGGAGAGTCATATGAGAAGTGATAATGCAAAGTCCGGTATGCAGCAGGCGCCGGCGAGATCTTTGTTCCGCGCATTGGGACTGACAGAAGAAGAACTGTCAAAGCCGCTGGTAGGTGTTGTTAGTTCTTTTAATGAGATCGTTCCGGGCCATATGCATCTGGACAAGCTGACTGAGGCAGTCAAGCAGGGTGTTGCGATGGCGGGAGGAACTCCGATCGTATTTCCGGCGATCGCGGTGTGCGACGGCATTGCCATGGGTCATATCGGCATGAAGTATTCGCTGGTGACCCGTGATCTGATCGCGGATTCTACGGAGTGTATGGCACTGGCGCATCAGTTTGACGCGCTGGTCATGATCCCGAACTGTGATAAAAATGTTCCGGGACTTTTGATGGCGGCGGCACGTCTGAATATTCCGACCGTCTTTGTCAGCGGCGGTCCGATGCTGGCCGGTCATGTCAAAGGAAAAAAGAGAAGCCTTTCCAGTATGTTTGAAGCAGTCGGCGCTCATGCGGCGGGTACGATGACAGAGGAAGAGGTTGAAGATTTCGCAAATAATGTCTGCCCGACCTGCGGTTCCTGCTCCGGTATGTATACGGCCAACAGCATGAACTGTCTGACTGAGGTGCTCGGCATGGGCCTTCGGGGCAACGGTACGGTCCCGGCTGTGTATTCTGAGCGTATCCGTCTGGCGAAGCATGCGGGCATGGCAGTTATGGATATGTTAAAGAAGAATATCCGTCCGAGAGATATTATGACAGAGGCAGCGTTCATGAACGCGCTGACGATGGATATGGCTCTGGGCTGTTCGACAAACAGCATGCTGCATCTGCCGGCGATTGCCCATGAAGCGGGCGTCGAGATTAATATCGATATCGCAAATGAGATCAGTGAGAAGACTCCGAACGTGTGTCATCTGGCGCCTGCGGGTCCGACCTATATGGAGGATCTGAATGAGGCCGGCGGCATCTACGCGGTGATGAAAGAGATCAGCAAACTCGGTCTCCTGAATCTGGACTGCATGACGGTTACCGGTAAGACTGTGGGAGAAAATATTGCAAATGCGGTTAACCGTGATCCGGAGGTCATCCGCACAATCGATAATCCGTATTCCAGGACAGGCGGACTGGCGGTACTCAAGGGCAATATCGCGCCGGACGGCTGCGTCGTGAAACGCTCCGCGGTAGCACCGGAGATGTTAAAGAATACCGGCGTTGCCAAAGTGTTTGACAGCGAGGAAGAGGCGATTGACGCGATTAAGGGCGGCAAGATCCAGGCAGGCGATGTTGTTGTGATCCGTTATGAGGGACCGAAGGGAGGCCCGGGTATGAGAGAAATGCTCAATCCGACGTCAGCGATTGTCGGCATGGGTATGGGGTCTTCTGTGGCGCTGATCACGGACGGACGTTTCAGCGGAGCGTCCCGCGGCGCGGCGATCGGTCATGTATGTCCGGAAGCAGCTGCCGGAGGCTCGATTGGCCTGATTGAAGATGGAGATATCATTGAGATTGATATTAACGCATATAAGATTAACCTGAAAGTTTCGGATGAAGAGCTTGCGGCTCGCCGTGCGAAATGGACTCCGAAGACGAAAGAGTTATCCGGTTATCTGAAGCGTTATGCCGGCCTGGTAACCAGCGCAGATAAGGGAGCGATCCTGAAAGGAAATTAATGATTGATGAGCTGCCGGCGGCAGGTTTTGTAGTTGGAAATAGAAAGGGGTTTTTAGTATTATGGCAGAGACCAGAGTTCTTCCCGGTTCTGAGATTGTTGTGGAATGTCTCAAGGAACAGGGAGTCAAGACAGTTTTTGGCTATCCGGGCGGTGCCATATTGGAGATATACGACGCACTTTATAAACATCAGAATGAGATCCGGCATATTCTGACCTCCCATGAACAGGGGGCCGCGCATGCCGCAGACGGATATTCGAGGGCAACCGGCAAGGTCGGCGTATGTCTGGCCACTTCGGGTCCGGGAGCGACCAATCTGGTTACGGGCATCGCGACCGCGTACATGGACTCGATCCCGCTCATTGCGATCACCTGTAACGTCGGCGTCAGCCTGCTGGGCAAGGACAGCTTTCAGGAGATTGATATCCTTGGCATCACGATGCCGATTACCAAGTATAACTTTATTGTAAAAGATGTAAAAAATCTGGCAAAGGTCATCCGCCGTGCGTTTCAGATCGCGCAGAGCGGCCGGCCGGGGCCGGTGCTGATCGATATTACCAAAAATGTGACAGTTGAGAAATGTGAGTTTACATCCGAAGAGCCGCAGCCGGTCAGACGTCAGAAAGATACGATCCGGGAGGAGGATCTGGAAGCAGCCATGGAGCTGATCCAGAGATCGCGGAAGCCGTTTGTTTTTGCGGGCGGCGGCGCGGTTTTGTCCGGTGCCTCGGAGGAGCTGCGTACGCTGGCTCATAAGATTCAGGCGCCGGTAGCGGATTCTCTGATGGGAAAAGGAGCCTTTGACGGGACGGATGCTCTTTATACCGGTATGCTGGGGATGCACGGAACGAAGGCATCGAACTTCGGCGTCAGTGAATGTGATCTGCTGATCACGGCGGGAGCGCGTTTCAGTGACCGTGTGACTGGCAATACGGCGATGTTTGCGAAGAACGCAAAGGTGATACACATCGATGTCGATGCGGCCGAGATCAATAAGAATGTCCGAGCGGATGTGAAGATCATCGGTGATCTGAAGACCGTATTAAGAAAACTGAATACGCGTCTGGATCCGCTCCATCATGACGAGTGGGTCGCACATATCGAACGCCTGAAGGATATGTATCCGCTGCGGTATGATAAGAATCAGCTGACCGGGCCATATGTGATGGAGACGATCTATGACCTGACAAAGGGAAATGCGGTGATCTGCACGGAGGTCGGTCAGCATCAGATGTGGGCGGCGCAGTATTATAAGTATGCGAGACCGAGGCAGCTGCTGACGTCCGGCGGTCTGGGGACGATGGGCTATGGCCTGGGAGCGTCCATCGGGGCAAAGCTGGCTTATGAGGATATGGGAAAGCCGGAGATGCCGGTCTTTAATATCGCGGGTGACGGCTGCTTCCGTATGAATATGAATGAAGTGGCAACGGCGGCGCGTTACGGCGTCCCGATCATCGAAGTGATTATTAATAACCAGGTACTGGGCATGGTGCGTCAGTGGCAGACGCTTTTCTACGGAAAACGATATGCGGCTACGGTGCTGAATGATTCCGTGGATTATGTTAAGCTGTCAGAGGCGATGGGTGCGAAAGCGTACCGCGTGATGAGCCGGGAGGAGCTTCGTCCTGTTCTGGAGGAAGCGATGAAGGCACAGGGTCCGGTGGTGATCGACTGTCAGATCAACTGTGACGATAAGGTATATCCGATGGTTTCGCCGGGTAACGCGATTCAGGACGCCTTTGATGATACCGATCTGAAGATCGGGCAATAAATGAAGGAAAAGAGGAGAAAATTATGGAAAGAGTGTATAACTTTTCGGCTGGTCCGGCAATGCTCCCGGTAGAGGTGCTGGAGGAAGCGGCGGCAGAGATGCTGAATTACAACGGAACCGGCGAGTCGGTTATGGAGATGAGCCATCGTTCGAAGGAGTATCAGCAGATTATTGATGAAGCAGAGGCGGACTTGAGAGATCTGATGAAGATCCCGGACAATTATAAGGTACTTTTCCTGCAGGGAGGCGCGAGCCTGCAGTTCGCAATGATTCCGCAGAACCTGATGAAAAATGGTGTCGCTGATTATATTATCACAGGCCAGTGGGCAAAGAAGGCTTATCAGGAAGCGCAGAAATACGGCAAGGCGGTTGCCGTTGCTTCCAGTGCGGACAAGACCTTTTCGTACATTCCGGACTGCTCTGATCTGCCGATTGATGAAGATGCGGATTATGTCTATATCTGCGAGAATAATACGATCTACGGAACCAAGTATAAGACCCTGCCGAATACCAAGGGCAAGACTCTGGTAGCGGATGTCTCATCCTGCTTCCTGTCAGAGCCGCATGATGTCGAGAAATACGGCATTATCTATGGCGGCGTGCAGAAGAATATCGGGCCGGCCGGCGTGGTAATCGTGATCATCCGTGAGGATCTGATCACGGAGGACGTCCTGCCGGGAACGCCTACGATGTGCCAGTATAAGATTCATGCAGACGCGAAATCCCTGTACAATACTCCGCCGGCATACGGCATCTACATCTGCGGCAAGGTATTTAAATGGTTAAAGAAGCAGGGCGGTCTGGCGGCCATGAAGGAGCGCAATGAAAGAAAGGCGAAGATCCTGTATGATTTCCTTGATCAGAGCAGTATGTTTAAGGGAACCGTGGTGAAGGAAGACCGTTCTCTGATGAATGTTCCGTTTGTCACGGGTGATAAGGACTTGGACGCGCTCTTTGTCAAAGAGGCGGCAGCAGCCGGCTTTATCAATCTTAAGGGCCACCGGACGGTTGGCGGTATGCGCGCCTCCATCTACAATGCGATGCCGCAGGAGGGCGTAGAAAAGCTGGTTGCATTCATGAAGAAATTTGAGGAGGAACATCAGGCATGAGAAAGATCCATTGTCTTAACGCGATTTCCAAGTACGGCCTGGGATTTTTGACTCAGGAATATGAATTAACGGATAACATAGAGGATGCAGACGGGATCCTGCTTCGCAGCGCGTCTTTGCATGAGACGGAGTTCTCGGAGCATGTTCTGGCGATCGGCAGAGCCGGTGCGGGGGTCAATAACATCCCGCTGGACCGCTGTGCGGAGGAAGGCATCGTCGTATTCAACACGCCGGGCGCCAATGCCAACGGCGTAAAGGAACTGGTGCTGTGCGGCCTTCTGCTGGCAGCGCGTGACGTCATCGGCGGCATCGACTGGTGCAAGGCTAATAAAGCAGATGAAAATATCGGTAAGAGTGCCGAAAAAGCGAAAAAAGCCTTTGCCGGCGGCGAGATCCGCGGCAAGAAGCTGGGTGTCATTGGCCTTGGCGCGATCGGCGCGGAGGTAGCTAACGCGGCGGCCGGTCTGGGCATGGAAGTATATGGATATGATCCGTTCATCTCCGTCAACGCGGCATGGAATCTGTCCCGCGACGTCAAGCATATTACCAGCGCGGACATCATCTATGCGGAATGTGATTACATCACAATCCATGTGCCGCTGATGGATTCCACGAAGGGAATGTTAAACAAGTCAAACTTCTCACGGATGAAGGATGGCGTGGTGATTCTCAACTTTGCACGCGACCTTCTGGTGAATGACGACGACATGGCGGAGGCGCTGGCTTCCGGCAAGGTGAGACGCTATGTAAGCGATTTCCCGAACGCTAAGAGCGCTAATATGGAAAATGCGATCATCATTCCGCATCTGGGGGCATCCACAGAAGAGTCCGAGGACAACTGCGCGAAGATGGCGGTTATCGAGGTAATGGATTATCTGGAAAACGGCAATATCCATAACTCGGTCAATTATCCGGAATGCGATATGGGAGTCTGCAAGGCAGCGGCCCGGGTTGCGGTCATGCACCGCAACGTGCCGAACATGATCGGACAGGTGACCGGCATGATGGCAGCCGGCGGGATCAACATCTCCGACATGACCAACAAGAGCAAAAATAAATATGCATATACACTGATGGATCTGGACGGTGTGCCGAATGCGACTACCGTGCAGAACCTGAAGAGCGTAGACGGCATTCTGCGGGTACGGGTGATCCAGCAGGCAGAGTAGAAAAGAGAAGACTCACAGAAAATATGGGAAATAAAAAACAGGCAGAGGGAAGAGAAAACCTTTTGCCTGTTTTTTAAATTTGAAAGTTTTGATGTGATTAAGCCATATTCTTCTCTCAGAAACGGACGTTTTGCAATTACTTACTTAAAAATTTCATGTCAGCAGCCTGTGTATATCCAGCATCCCCCACCCCTGCTGATTCCGTGGCAGTCCGAGATCGACGGCCCGTTCGCGCAGCAGCAGTTTGATGTCCCGATTGGTAAGGTCCGGATATTTTTCGAGCAGAAGGGCGATCGCTCCGCTGACAATCGGAGTAGACATGGAGGTTCCGCTTTTGACTGCGTAGGAGCGGGAGCGGTTTGCGCAGCTCGTAACCAGAGCACCGGGAGCGACGATATCCGGTTTACAGACACAGGAACCGGTGGGTCCGCGGCCGGAGTAGTGGATCATGCGTTTTCCCTGTACATTGACGGGCTGACAGTCATCGGAGCTTCCGACGGTGATAACCTTGCGGCTGATGCCAGGCGCGGTGACGCTGCCTCTGTCCGGTCCCATATTGCCGGCGGCGGCGACGATGATCAGACCGTCATCCCAGGCGGCGTTGACCCCGTTGATCAGAGCTGAGTCTTCGCCGAACTTCTGTCCGGAGAGGGAGCCGATGGAGATATTGATGATGCGGATATTGTATAAGCTGTGTTTCTGACGGATGAGGCGGAGGCCGGTGATCACATCAGAGGAGAAGCCGTTGCCCCTTTGGTCCAGCACTTTGACCGGGATCAGGTGACAGCCGGGAGCAATTCCGGCAAAGCGTCCGCCGGATGCCAGACCGCTCCCTGCGATAATGCCGCAGACGTGTGTGCCGTGTCCGTTGTCGTCATAGGGTATCCGTCCCTGACGGTGGACGATGTCGTAAAACGCAGAGATTCTATCAGAAAAATCCTCATGGGGAAAGCATCCGGTATCCAGCACCGCGATGCCTATGCCGCGGCCGGTCAGTCCGCCGGTATATTCCGCATGAAGCCATGATCGGATATGGTTCATAGAGTTACCTGAAGGAAATATTCATTAATTTAGAATATTATTCCGGACAGGAGAACAGGAACTGTCCGCGGTAAATTATGTTCTTCCATAGGAAAGTACGTCCTATGGAACAAAAAGCCCTCCGGGCGGGATCGCACTGCGGCGGAGCGGAAATATGTCGCTAAAGCGACCCGCCGCAGGCGGAGAATCCTGCTTTGCAGGATTCTTTTTCATAATTACTCCACTTTATGAATAACCTGATAGTAACAGGCGGGGCAGGGGAAGCCGATGAGACGAAGAGAGCGCGGGCTGCGGCGGGATTCGCGGATTTTATTTGCGGTACTTCTGGCAGACGCGCTGTTTTTCGGTGCTGCTGCGGGGAGCGCGTCGGCGCTGTACTGTCATCAGCTGCCGGATGAGGAGACAAAGACCGTGACGATGGATTCCCCGGAGACGGATACGGCATTTCCGGTATCGGAAGATGAGGGAATAGCGCTCCGGACAGAGGCAAAGGTGATTGCGCTGACCTTCGATGATGGGCCGGATGCCGCTACCACAAAGCTTTTGTTGGACGGCCTGCGGGAGCGGGGCGTGGTGGCGACCTTTTTCCTGATGGGGGAAAATATTGCCGGAAATGAAGATCTGGTCAGGCAGATGCAGGAGGATGGGCATCTCATTGGAAATCATGGGTTTCGCCATGTCCAGATGACAAAAGAAGGTGTCGAAGCGGCCTGTGTCAATATTGAGGAAAATGAAAAGCTGATTGAGGGGATCACAGGAGAACGTCCGGAGTATCTGAGGCCGCCCTATGGGGACTGGAATGAGGAACTGGAAGAACGTCTGGATCTGACGCCGGTATTCTGGACGGTGGATTCTCTGGACTGGAAGCTGAGGGATACGACGGCAATTGTCGGCCGTGTGAGCCGGCAGACAGAAAATGGAAGTATCATTCTGATGCATGATATCCTGCCGGAGTCTGTGGATGCGGCGCTGGAGCTGACAGATTTATTTTTGCAAGAGGGCTATACCTTTGTCACAGCAGATGAACTGATGATTGACTGAGTGCTGGAATCCGATTATACTTATCAGGAGACGATATAAGGAAAAGATTTACGCTGTTTTTGTCTTATAGCCTGCAAAGTTCATCCTATAAGATAAAAAGCCCTCCGGGCAGGATGCGCACTCGCGCGTAGGGAATTATTTGTTCTCAGATCAGGTTTGGGAAAAGGACTATGATTTTCGTTTCAGAGAAGGACAAAGTACGATGGATTTATTTGATTATATGAGAAGTAATCTTCAGGAAAGGGAGTCTCCGCTGGCATCGCGGATGCGTCCCCGGACGCTGGATGAGGTTGTGGGGCAAAAGCATCTGATCGGAAAGGACAAGCTCTTATACCGGGCTATCCGGGCGGACAAGCTGGGGTCGATCATTTTTTACGGTCCTCCCGGTACGGGCAAGACTACGCTGGCAAAGGTGATTGCCAATACGACGAGCGCGGAGTTTTCTCAGATTAACGCGACGGCAGCGGGGAAAAAGGATATGGAGGATGTCGTCCGTAAAGCACAGGACGCCATGGGAATGTACGGGAAAAAGACCATTCTCTTTATCGACGAGATTCACCGTTTTAATAAGAGCCAGCAGGATTACTTGCTTCCCTATGTGGAAGACGGGACGATTATCCTGATCGGCGCGACAACGGAGAATCCCTATTTTGAAGTGAATGGAGCGCTGCTTTCCCGGTCACGGGTTTTTGAATTGAAGGCGCTGGAGAAGGACGATGTGAAGGTACTGATCCGGCGGGCGATCGAGGATCCGGAGCGGGGCATGGGAAATTACCGGGCCAGAATTGACGAAGATGCTGTCGATTTCCTTGCGGATATTTCGGGCGGAGACGCAAGAGCGGCGCTGAATGCGGTGGAGCTGGGAGTGTTGACGACAGACCGTGATCCTGCGGATGGCCTGATCCATATTACACTGGACGTGGCGCAGGAGTGCATTCAGAAGCGGGCTGTGCGTTATGATAAAGATGGCGATAATCATTACGATACGATTTCGGCTTTTATCAAGAGTATGCGGGGATCGGATCCGGATGCCGCGGTTTATTATCTTGCACGGATGCTTTACGCGGGTGAGGATATCCGTTTTATCGCGCGGCGGATCATGATCTGTGCGTCGGAAGATGTGGGGAACGCGGACCCGATGGCGCTGACGGTGGCGGTAAGCGCTGCCCAGGCAGTGGAGCGGGTTGGGATGCCGGAGGCACAGATAATCTTGTCGCAGGCGGTGACTTATGTCGCAACGGCGCCAAAAAGCAATACGGCGGTCTGCGCGATCAATGACGCGATGGATATGGTAAAAAGCAGGAAATCATCGCCGGTTCCGTCCTATCTGCAGGATGCGCATTATCACGGCGCTGAAAAGCTCGGCCGGGGCACCGGATACAAGTATGCGCATGATTACCCCAATCATTATGTCAGACAGCAGTATCTGCCGGATGATCTCGCTGACAGTGTCTTTTACCGGCCTTCCGATCAGGGATATGAACGCAAAATCCGTGAACATATGGATGAGATCCGGAGAAGCGCGGCTGAGGAACCTGAATCATATAAGTTATAGAAAGTTATATGCCAATAAACTAGTCCCTTGCAGAGACGGATGCTTCGCAAATAACATAATATAACTTTTTTTATCAGAATGCTCTTCCATTTTTTGTGAAGATAGGGTATAATAATGTTTGGAGCGTCTGCATCGCTCCAACATCTGTTATCCAGATATCATCATTTCTAAATTTTAATTCCCATATTTAAACTTACCGATGATAAAAGATAAAACACCGACCGAAGAAATTTTATAATTGATAATGGTATTGATTGAGAATGGAGAAAAATCTATGAGAGAAAAACTTCAGACATTGCCGCTTGCGCAGTTGAAGGAACTGGCAAAGAGCCAGGGGATTAAGGGGTGCAGTACGATGCGCAAGGGTGATCTGATCGATGCGCTGTGTGCAGTGGCCGAACAGGAAGAACTGATGCGTACGGTGGCAATGCCGTCGAGGCCGGCTGCACCGGAGTCTGATCACCGGGTGGAGCAGGACGCAAATCCGAGACCCAGGATGGATCGCAGAACGGATGGAGACCGGCGCGGGGAATCGGATACGAATGGAAGAACTTATATGGACAGAAGGACAGAAAATGAACGCAGACCTGAGACCGGTGGGCGTCCGAATCGTCAGCAGGAAGTGCTGACGCCTCAGGATGTTGCGGAACTTGACAGCGGGATCGCGGCAAACGGGATTCTGGAAGTCATGCCGGACGGTTTTGGATTTATCCGTTGTGAAAATTTCCTTCCGGGAGAGAATGACGTGTATGTGGCGCCATCGCAGATCCGGCGGTTTAACCTGAAAACAGGTGATATTATCACAGGCAGCCGCAGGGTCAAAGCGGCCACGGAAAAATTTGCAGCGCTGTTATATATTAAAAATGTCAACGGATATCCGGTCAGCGTAGTGGAACGTCGGCCGCATTTTGAAAATCTGACGCCGATTTTCCCCAATCAGCGTCTGCATCTGGAAATGCCGGGAAAAACAACGACAGCAATGCGGGTGCTGGATCTGCTCTCGCCGATCGGCAAGGGACAGAGAGGAATGATTGTCTCTCCGCCAAAGGCCGGTAAGACGACGCTTTTAAAGCAGGCCGCACAGGCGATTACGACGAATTACCCGGATATGCATCTGATGATCCTGCTGATCGACGAACGGCCGGAGGAAGTAACGGATATCAAAGAATCTGTGATCGGTGATCAGGTGGAAGTGATTTATTCGACGTTTGATGAGCTGCCGGAACGTCATAAAAGAGTTTCCGAGATGGTGATCGAGCGTGCGAAACGTCTGGTGGAGCATGGGCGTGATGTGACGATCCTGCTGGACAGCATTACACGTCTGGCGCGGGCATACAATCTGGTCGTGCCGCCGAGCGGCCGTACGCTGTCAGGTGGTCTGGATCCGGCAGCGCTGCATATGCCAAAACGGTTTTTCGGCGCAGCGCGTAATATCCGGGAAGGCGGCAGTCTGACGATCCTGGCGACGGCGCTGGTGGATACGGGAAGCCGTATGGATGACGTGATCTACGAGGAGTTTAAGGGAACCGGCAATATGGAGATTGTGCTTGACCGTAAGCTTTCTGAGAAGCGTATTTTCCCGGCGATCGATATCCTGAAATCCAGCACCAGGCGGGATGATCTGCTGCTGACGCAGGATGAGGCTGAAGCTGTCGATAATATCCGCAAGGCGACCAACAGCTTAAAGCCGGATGACGCAGTGGAGCGGGTGCTGGATCTTTTTAGCCGGACAAAGACTAACCGGGAATTTGTGGAAAGCGCGAGGAAAATGAGATTTTATTAAAATTGCGCTTGCCAATGACTTTTTTGTATGGTATACTAACAACGCTCTTTATAGACGTGACGTGATTTTAACGATACACCTGGGATCGTTAGATGATCACACATTCATAAAATACAGGGAAAGCAGAGAGGTGAAATCATGAAAGAGGGAATCCATCCGACCTATTATCAGGCAAAAGTTACCTGCAACTGCGGTAATGAGTTTGTAACCGGTTCTACCAAGAAGGAAATCCACGTTGAGGTTTGTTCCAAGTGCCATTCTTTCTATACCGGTCAGCAGAAAGCGACAACAGCACGCGGCCGTATTGATAAGTTCAACAAAAAATATGGCATCACGGCATAAGGACTGCATGAGGGAGACAGGGTTGAGCTTGACGGCTCAGCCTTTTCTTTTTTATGCACACGGGCGGATATGGAAATTTTGCAGCTGACGCTGCATCCGCCCGGCGCAGCGAGCAGGAGGCATAAAGCCGCCTCCTACTCGATCACAGGGGCGGATATGGAAAGGGGTTTTTAGAATGAAATATTCCGGCATCGGCGGCCAGGCCGTCATTGAGGGAATTATGATGAGAAATAAAGATGATTATGCTGTCGCTGTCCGCAAACCGGACGGCGAGATCGTGGTGCAGAAGGATCGCTACGTCAGCATGACAGAGAAGATACCGGCGCTGGGGCTGCCTCTGATCCGGGGAGTTTTCAGCTTTGCGGATTCGATGATCCTGGGGATGAAGACACTGACCTTTTCTGCAAGTTTTTTTGAGGATGACGAGGGAGAGGATCCGGAACCGACAAAATTTGAAAAATGGCTGGATAAGACCTTTGGTGATCAGGTGGAGAAGGCGCTGATGTCGTTTGTGATGGTCTTTTCCGTGATCGCGGCGGTGGTGATTTTCATGATCTTTCCGCTTTTTCTGGCGAATCTTTGCCGCAGGGTGATTGCATCGGAGACGGTGATGGCGATTCTGGAGGGTGTGATCCGGATCGTGATCTTTGTTACGTATATTAAACTGATTTCGCGGATGGAGGATATCCGCCGGACGTTTATGTATCATGGAGCGGAGCACAAATGCATCAACTGTATTGAGCATGGCATGACGCTGACGGTAGAGCATGTGAGAACGAGTTCAAGAGAACATAAACGATGTGGAACGAGCTTTCTGATTATTGTCATGATGATCAGCATTCTCTTTTTTATGGTGATCCGCGTACCGAATCTGTGGCTGCGGATTCTCAGCCGGATCCTGCTGATTCCGGTGATCGCGGGAGTGTCTTATGAATTTCTGCGGCTTGCGGGCCGGAGCGATAATGCGCTGGTCAATCTGTTGAGCAGGCCGGGACTATGGATGCAGGGGCTGACGACCAGCGAACCGGACGACAGTATGATCGAAGTGGCGATTGCGGCGGTCAATGAGGTATTTGACTGGAAAGCTTATCTGCGTGAGAATTTCCCGGAGACCGGGATCCCGGAGGACGGGGAAGACGAAGAAATTGTGGCGGAAAAGGATACGGGAAAGGGAGCACAGATATGACGCTTCTGGAACTGTATACAGAAGGCAGGGATCGACTGGAAGCGGCCGGGATATTAACCGATGCGGCGATTGATGCGCGGGAGCTGCTGCTTGCGGCGTTTTCAATGAGTATGACTCAGTATCTGCTGAACCGGGACAGGGAGCTGCCGGATGATCAGGCATCGCAGACGGCATGGGAACGTTATCAGGACATGATCGGACAGCGGAGCCGCAGGATCCCGTTGCAGCAGATTCTGGGCAAAGCAGAGTTTATGGGATTGGAATTTGAGATAGATAATCAGGTGCTGGTGCCGCGGCAAGACACGGAAACGCTGGTAGAGCAGGTCCTGGCGGATTGCCATGGGCTGTCTATGCTGGATCTGTGTACAGGTTCCGGGTGTATCGCCGTAAGTCTGGCGGTGCATGGTGATTTCGCAAAAATTACTGCGACAGATCTTTCTGACGGTGCGCTGCAGGTTGCGAAAAGAAACGCAGAACGTCATGCTCCGGGCAGGCTGGTCTTTTATCAGGGAGATCTTTTTGACGCCCTGCCGGAAAGCGGAGAAAAATATGATGTGATTACGGCCAATCCGCCGTATATCCCGACGGATGTGATCGGCGGTCTGGAACCGGAGGTAAAGATATATGAACCGCGGCTGGCGCTGGATGGTCATGAGGACGGGCTGTATTTTTATCGAAGGATTTTGTCAGAAGCAGGGGATTACCTTGCGCCGGATGGCCGGATCTATTTTGAGATCGGATACGATCAGGCGGAGCCGGTGACTGCCATCGCAAAAGCAGAGGGATACCGGACAGTCAGAACCTGCAGGGATCTGGCAGGAAATGACCGGGTAGTGATTTTGGAACGATAAGGGAAGGAGAATATGGATGTTTGATCGTTTGGATGATATTGTCGCCCATTATGAGGAACTGATGAAGATGCTGAACGAGCCGGGGGTGACCGATGATACGAAGCGCTTTCAGAAACTGATGAAGGAGCAGGCAGATCTGGCTCCGCTTGTGGAAACCTATACCGGATATAAGCGGGCAAAACAGGACATTGAGGAGAGCCTGATGATCCTGGAAGAAGAAAATGATGAGGAAATGCGTGATCTGGCCAAGGAGGAGCTTTCCGACGCGCGCCGACGCGTGGCTGAGCTGGAGCAGGAGTTAAAGATCCTGTTGCTGCCGAAAGATCCGAACGATGACAAAAATATTATCCTGGAGATCCGGGCGGGCGCCGGCGGAGAGGAAGCGGCGCTTTTTGCGTCAGAATTATACCGGATGTATGTGAATTATGCGGAGAGTCAGCACTGGAAGGTCGAGATCGTCAATCTGAGCGAGAGCGGGATCGGCGGATTTAAAGAAGTGCAGGCGATGGTGACCGGAAAGGGAGCATACTCGAAGTTAAAATACGAGAGCGGCGTTCACCGGGTTCAGCGTGTGCCGGAGACGGAGTCCGGCGGCCGGATCCATACCTCTACGGCGACCGTGGCGGTGATGCCGGAGGCAGAAGAGATCGACGTGCAGATCGATATGAATGACTGCCGGATCGACGTCATGCGTGCGTCAGGAAGCGGCGGACAGTGTGTCAACACGACAGACTCCGCGGTGCGGCTGACTCATATTCCGACCGGCATCGTGATTTACAGCCAGACAGAAAAGTCCCAGTTCCAGAATAAGGATAAGGCGTTCCAGCTGCTGCGTGCCAAGTTGTACGCACTGGAGCAGGAAAAGTCACAGAACGCACAGGCAGAAGAGCGCCGCAGCCAGATCGGCACCGGGGACCGCTCGGAGAAGATTCGTACGTATAATTTCCCACAGGGCCGCGTGACCGATCACCGGATCAACCTGACTTTGTATAAATTGGATAAAATTCTCAACGGCGATATTCAGGAGATTCTGGACGCCTGTATTGCGGCTGACCAGGCGGCGAAGCTGGCAAAAATGTCCGACGCAGAATCATAAATCTGTTATATTTCCAAATATGACAGATTTCCCAGGGTTGTACACGGAAAAATTTGTGAGAATTTATCTTTTGATTTTTTCCTTAAAAACCTGTAGAATCATAGGGAAATACATGAACGACACAAGTAGTGCTGCGCACGTAAATCTGATCACGGGACTATGTAGACCGGATCAGATTTAGATGCGCAGCACTACCTGTGTTTTTTATTGTCAAGAGGAGGAAATAAAAATGCCGGAAAACAAATTTCAGCGAATGATTTTCGCACTGCTTACTGTAATCGTTACGGTACATGGTTATGTGTTTTACAGCCTGTACGTGGTAAACGGTTCGACACTTATGGAAGTTACGGGAGCCGATTCCGTACTTCATGCGATTCAGGCACAGGGAGGAGTTTATATGTTTGGCCGTATGCTTCCCATCTGGGCGCTGGTCCTGATTGAATTCTGCTTCGCGTATGCATTGGAATGTGTCATGGGAAGTCCCTGTTCTTTTAAACTGGCGTGCATGAATTTCAACCCGAGAGAAACTCATCCTGTCATTTTTGAAAGTGCAGTCATCTGCGCAACCGTTGGCTTGATGGTTCCTGTCATGAGCTTCCTGGCTACGATATTTTACTATCCGTATTACAATGGATTCCATATTCTGACATTTCTGGCCAACTGGCTCAAACTGGTATGCTATAATTTCCCATTTGCATTCTTCAGCCAGCTGTTTTTCATCCAGCCGCTGGTGAGAACCGTTTTTAAGCAGATATTCAGGAAGCATGAAGCCAGATAGCCTGATCAGGAAAGGTTAAGAAAGGTCAGGAAAGGTTCAAGAAGGTTCAGGAAACGTAAATAGGATTCATGCTTTTGAGGCATAGATTTATCATAGTAATTAAGCATTTGCAATTATAACATAAGTAAATTATAATACAGGTATGGAGAAAGTCTGACAGGTACTTTGCCTATGCCTGTATTTTTGTTTCATAAGAAAGTTTGTCCTGTGAAATAAAAAAGTTTCCGACGGGCGCGGCTATTATCAGGAATGGGGCAAGGACGCGGTAGAAATGAAACCGGGTGACTGCATTAATATTCCTGTTGGCGTAAAGCACTGGCATGGCGCAGCACCGGACAGCTGGTTCTCACACCTGGCGGTTGAGGTACCGGGAGAAAACGGTTCCAATGAGTGGCTGGAAGCAGTGGATGAGAGCCAGTATGGGATTTTGAAATAATGACAGAAGGGAGATTTTTGCTATGGAAAAGAAAACATTAGTGGCATATTTTTCGGCAAGTGGAGTGACCGCTGCGCTGGCAAAACGACTGGCGGATGCGATTGGTGCGGATCTGTATGAAATACAGCCGGAGACTCCTTACACGAAAGCAGACCTGGACTGGACAGATAAAAACAGCCGCAGCAGCGTGGAAATGAACGATAAGTCCTTCCGCCCGCCTGTTGCAAATCGTGTAGCAAATATGGACGAGTATGAGAAAATATATCTTGGTTTTCCGATTTGGTGGTATGTGGCGCCAACCATCATCAACACGTTTTTGGAGCAGTATAATCTGACAGGCAAAGAGATTATCCCCTTTGCGACATCAGGCAGCAGTGGAATGGGACGGACAAACGAAGAGCTGAAGGCGTCCTGTAAAGGAGCAGTTTTAAAGGAGGGCAGACGTTTTGCCGCCAATGCCGGTTCAGCAGAGCTAAAGGCCTGGGCAGATAAAAATTGATTTAAAGTGTATTTTGAGACAGATGATATGAGAAAATGGAATCATAATAAGGAGGGAATCCTTATCTGGTTCCATTTATGTCTTCTGGTGAGCTTCGAAGGATGATGATTACTCAGGAATATGAGGAAAACTGGGGAAATAAATCATCAGGAGACGCAAGGATTTTCATTGGCCGCATTATAAGAAGCTGTTGAAAGATGCAGGACTGCCTGATATACGATGGCATGACTTGAGGAGTTCGTACTGTACTCTTCTTCTGAAAAGTGACTTTAATCCGAAAGCGGTATCGAGGCTGATGGGACATGCAAAGGAGCTTATCACTATGGATGTGTATGGTGACAATGCAAATATTATCCCAGATGACATACCGGAACTGGATGCTTACATAAAAGATGTGATGCCAAAGAAAGTGTCAGAGACAGAAGCTGGAGATACGATTTCAGGGATTGAGATTGACGTAGACGAGTTTTTACATGATTAAATGATCATTGCATATTTGAGGATCAAAAAGCAGAGAAATTATGGGTATAACCATTGAAAAGATATGAAAATTATGATAGAATATGACTATTAAAAGGAAGGGATGAATGATTATGGAAGCGATCAGACCGTCATCTGATTTAAGAAATCATTACAATGAGATATCCAAACAGTGCAGAGAAGGAAAGGCACCGGTAATCATTACAGTGAATGGCCGTGGAGATACAGCAATTTTAGGATTACAGGATTATTATCAGATGAAGTCGGAATTAGAGCTGCTTAGAACGCTGGCTGAGGCAGAAGAAGATGTAAGGGCTGGCAGAATTGCGCCTGTGCAGGACACGTTTGCTGATATCAGGAAATCGCTGATGGAGAGGGAGAGCAATGCAGTATAACATTCTCAGAACCGACAAGGCGGATGAACAGTTGAGGGAGATCATTTTTTATATTGCTGACGACTCCGGCAGCGTTGATGTAGCTCTGAATTATTTAGACAAAATAGAAAAAGCAATTAATCGCCTGAGAGACTTTCCCTTATCAGGCAACACGCCGAGATATTCCGTTTTGCGAAAACAGGGATATAAGGTTCTTATTGTTGAAAGACATCTGGTGTTCTACAAGGTGAATGATGAAAAGAAGGAAGTGACCATATATGCAGTCGTTGATGGGAGAAGAGAATATAAAAATTTGATTTAGACGGATGATAGTAAGGGAGAGTAATGGCAGTCAGTTCGGCTGCCTTTTTTGATGTATAAAGTAAATAAAGTCACGGATCGCCCTCGTAGACAATCGCAGGGGAAACTGTTATAATATCCCCATTGGCAACCGATCGCGCGCTACATTTTCCGTATCATTTCCCCTTTTCCGCACAGTCCGGGAAAATGATTTTAGTGACCAAAATTCGTCCAAAGGCACTTTTGATCGAAAACTGAGTATGTGCCTGGACGAATTTCTGCCTAATACACGAACTTTTTTACTATGGATTTTGGAGGTGACTTTTGTGCAAAGTGAACAAAAACCTTTCATCCTTCACAGCGAGTACCAGCCCACCGGCGACCAGCCCCAGGCGATCGCCGAACTGGTCAAAGGCTTCCAGGAAGGCAATCAATTTCAGACTTTATTAGGCGTGACCGGCTCCGGCAAGACCTTCACGATGGCCAACGTCATCGAACAGCTCAACCGGCCCACTTTGGTAATTGCGCACAATAAAACCCTTGCCGCGCAGCTGTACAGCGAGTTCAAGGAATTTTTCCCTGAGAATGCGGTCGAGTATTTTGTGTCCTAGTAAGAGACGAATTTTCAATATGGCATATTTGGTGTTGTTTGATGATTTTTGTCCCATATTTTGTGGATTGAATGGACTTTATGGAGCAGACAACACTACAAAAATTAAATATCACAGGTGACATTCTTTCGTCGTGAGACTTTTTAGCAAATTGATTCTTAATGGTCATTTCCAATATGGTATGATAACAGAGGGAGGGGCAGGGTATTGAATATCAAAGCATTAATCGGAGAGACAACGGAATATGATAAAAAGGTGTCGCTGGAGGAAAAACGACCTAAAAGCTGGCTGAAAAGTGTCAGCGCTTTTTCGAATGGAATTGGCGGAGTTCTTATTTTCGGAGTTTCTGATGATGAGCGTCTGATTGGCCTTGAGAATTCCAAGCTAATTGCTGAAAAAGTCAGTGAAGCGGTCAAGACGCATCTGGATCCTATTCCTCAGGTGATTTTGGAAATACATCAGGAGGCGGGAAAGGATTTCATCATTTTACGGGTACCTGCTGGTGACGAGACGCCATATTATTATGTGGGCGACGGGACGAGAGCTGCTTTTATACGTGTTGGGAATGAAAGTATTCCGGCAGTGGCTGCGGATCTTCGTCGTCTGGTTCTGCGAGGAGCAGGAAGAACCTATGATAGTTTGCCGTCCCCTTATCAATATAAAGATTTTTCATTTACAAGACTGCGTTCGGTTTACCGTTTGCGCGCGGGTCAGGAAATGGAAGAATCTGATTTTGTTTCTTTTGGATTGATGAATGAATCAGGCGTACTCACAAATGCAGGAGCATTGTTGGCAGATGATGCTCCTATACGTCATTCGCGGTTGGTTTTGCACCCGGTGGTATGGTCTGGATAAGGCTTCCGGGGTTATGGAAGCTTTGGACGATAAAGAATATAGTGGCAGTCTGGTTTCCCTGCTCCAATATGGAGAAGAGTTTATAAAAAATAACACAAAAAAACGCTGAAAAAAAACACCTGATGGCAGAATTGAGATGCCGGATATCCCCGAAAGGGCAGCACTGGAGTGCCTTGTCAATGGATTAATTCATCGTGATTATCTTGAAACAGGCAGTGAAGTTCATATAGATATTTATGATGACCGAATGGAGATTTATTCTCCCGGTGGCATGTGTGATGGGACTTTCGTGCAGAATCTGGACACAGACAGGATCCCCTCCAAACGTCGAAATCCAATTATTGCTGATATTTTCAGCCGGATGAATTATATGGAGCGTCGCGGCAGTGGTTTCAAAAAAATTAAAAGCGATTATCGTGCGGCAGCCAATTACCTTCCAGAACTGGAACCAAAGTTTTATTCAGATAGTTCATCGTTTTGGGTAATATTATATAATTTGAATTATCGTGTGCCGATTGAAAGAGTGGGGAAAGCTACGTTTGAGGAAGGAAAAGCTACGTTTGAATCACAAAAAGCTATCTTTCAAGGCTGCATTTCAGGCTTGCATGTAAAGCAACCCACAAAGGATAAGATGTTGAAGGTCTATGAAACAGTAGGTTATTTTCAACCGTTCGGCAGGGCAGAGATTATGAATATTCTTTCGGTATCATCTTACTCAGCCGGAGAACTGATCAAAAAGATGCGGGTGGCTGGTTTGATTGAACCTGTAAGCGGACAAGGAAAAGGTAAATATCAGTTTTTTTAAAGACCGAATAAAGGGTACATGCAGAGAATGAATGAAGTAGAAAGCCTGAAACTTAAAATCGAGCAGTTAGAAAAAGAAAACGACTACCTGAAAGGGCTACTCACAAAAGCGGGTATCTGTTTTGACTCCGAAACTCTTATTGATAAAGCCGGTGCATATGATCCGGATCAGGGGAGCCGCATCATTCCAAGAACTGATTTTTCGGAAGAGGACGCCAATAAATTTTTCAGAATGTTCTGGGGAAGAACGGACGTTTACAGCAGACGTACTGTTGTGAAATCAAAGGGAACAGCAAATTATTATCCTCAATGTTATAAATTCTGGAAAGCGGACTGTCCGAAGAAAACAGATAAACGTAAGCAATGCGGGGAGTGCAAATCATCGGCATATATTCCTTTGGAACCAAGACAAATCATAGCACATCTAAAGGGTCTATCGAAAGATGCAGAAGATGTGATCGGGGTATATCCGCTCTTCCCGGATGATACCTGCCGATTTATCGTGTATGATTTTGATAACCATAAAGAGGGAGCGGATAAGCACGATTATGCCAATACGGATGATATATGGAAAGATGAAGTGAATGCACTTCGTGAGATCTGCATGATCAACGGAATCGACGCATTAGTGGAAAGATCAAGATCCGGAAAAGGAGCTCATTTGTGGATCTTTTTCCAGGGGAAAATTGATGCTGCTCTTGCCAGAAAATTTGGGAATGCGCTTCTAAAGAAGGGCGCGGAGTCCGTTGACTTAAAATCATTTCGATATTATGATCGGATGTTACCGATGCAGGATCACATGCCGAAAGGGGGATTCGGAAATCTGATCGCGTTGCCTCTGCAGGGACAGGCGCTTAAGAATGGGAACAGCGCATTTGTGGACGAATATTGGAATGCCTATCCGGATCAATGGTCGGTTTTATTATCAAAGAGCAAGCTCACCAGAGAGTTTATCGAACAGAAGATAAAGGAATGGAGCCTTCACAGCTCTTTGCCGTCGGTTGCTTTAGATGAAATTTCTGAAAAAACCGGGGAACAGCCGTGGAATAAGTCGAAGGAGTTTCATGCCGAGGATGTAACCGGAAATCTGCGGATCACAATGGCTGACGCTTTATATGTGGATGGATCTAACCTTACCGCAAGGATCAGAAATCAGATCCGGGAGTTGGCAGCTTTCAGCAATCCGGTATTTTATAAGAACCAGGCAATTGGCCTGTCCAATTTTAAAAACTCACGTTATATTTATCTGGGAAGAGATGTTGATGCATATATCCGGATTCCGAGAGGATTGCTTGATGCGCTTGCAGATCGATGCAAAAGTACGGGTATTTCCTATGAAATCGAAGATAAACGCTGCAAGGGACAGCGGGTAGAAGTTCAGTTTTGCGGAGAACTAAAAGAGTCTCAGACTAACGCTGTTCAGGTGTTGGAAAAGTATGACATGGGTATTTTACATGCTGCCACTGCATTTGGAAAGACTGTAGTGGCCTGTAACATGATTGCAAGAAAACGGGTAAATACCCTGATTTTGCTGCAATCTTCTGCTTTGATGGAACAGTGGGAAAAAGCATTAGGGACATTCCTGGATATTCATGAGAAACCGCCGGAATATCAGACTCCGAGCGGGAGGGTTAAAGTCCGGAAAAGTGTGATCGGCAGGCTGCAGGGTGCGCAGGATACTACCACAGGGATTATAGACATTGCCATGGTTGGTTCCGTGTGTAAAAAAGGAAAATATCACGATAGATTGAAGACATACGGAATGGTGATTCTGGATGAATGCCATCATGCCGCTTCGGATACGATCGTTGATGTTTTGCAGGAGATATGTGCGAAATATGTATACGGGGTAACAGCGACTCCTGCTCGCGGTGATAGTTTGGAAAAGATCAATTATATGCTCCTTGGCCCGGTTCGTTATAAATTCACTGCCAAAGACCGCGCAAAAGAGCAGGGGATTGCGCATCTGGTGATTCCACGGTTTACCAGAGCGGTTGCGCCGCGTTTCGGAAGTGAAAAGATGCATCCGAATGAGGCATATGAAATCCTGAGAAACAATAATGACCGCGATGAAATAATCATTCACGATGTCCGACAATGCGTGGATGACGGCAGGACGCCGGTCGTTCTGTCAAGATATGTCGATCATTCCAGAAAATTATTTGACCGACTGCAGGGATATGCGGATAAGATATTTTTGCTCTCCGGTGAAAACTCTAAAAAGGAACACAGAGAGATCATTGCTCAGATGAATGAAGTTCCGGCAGATGAAAGTATGATTTTGATTGGAACCGGGAAATTAGTTGGAGAAGGATTTGATTTTCCACGATTGGATACTTTGATTATGGCGACGCCCGTATCGGGAAGGAATGTCGTGGAGCAATACGCCGGCCGCCTGAACAGGGATTATGAGGGCAAAAAAGATGTTATTGTATACGACTATGTGGACAGCCATATTGACATGTTTGAAAAAATGTATTATAAGCGTCTGAAAGCGTATAAACTGATCGGCTATGATATGTATTCTGAGGCTGTCTGCGTAGAAAACACAGGGGAAGAAGATGAGTTGCCGGGTGCGATTTATGATGCAGACACTTACCATGATAGATTTCTTCAGGATTTGTGTGCTGCCCTGACAGAAATCATTATTTCCAGTCCTGTGATAAGTGGGAAAAAGGTGGATGAACTTATTGGTCTTCTGCAGGAAAGACAGTTAAATGGTCTGAAAGTGATCATTGTCACCTGGAAACCGGATATGTATGGTTTTGGCGACAGCGTGTATTGGATGGAATTGCAGGAGCGCATGCGGAAGGCAGGATTTGAAATGAACCTGGTGGAAGATTATTGTTCACATTATTGTATTATTGACAGGGAACTTGTATGGTATGGCAGTATGAATTTCCTTGGGAAAGAAGACGTGGAGGATAATCTGATGCGCGTCCGGGATAAAAGCATCGCGGCGGAGCTTCTGGGGATGACATTTGGAAGCGATAAGCATTGGGGAGTGAGGATGATTTGATTCAGGCCCCAAAATGGCCAGAGGGTCACAAGAAATATTTTGGTATTTTATGTATCAAAAGGTGCTGCAGGTGACCTTCATTCGTAACGAGGATATTTGGGAATGATATAATTACATTGTCGATAGAGTATGCATCTTGCGAATGCTTTTGCACTATGATAAAATAAAAACGGGGACAATCCTAAAAATTTTGAAGGGAGTGGATGATTATGCCTGTACAGGAAATTGAAGAATTAAAAAAACATTTTGTAGACCAGCTGCTTCCGTTAAGAATCTATTTGTTTGGTTCTTATGCAAATAACACTTACACGTCGGAAAGCGATTTCGATTTTTATATCGTAGTTAAAGATGGCGTAACCGATCTTGCTGCGGAAACAACAAAAGCTTATAAAGCTGTCCGTAGAGTAAAACAACGTCCTGTAGATATTTTGGTTGGGACAAAAAGCAGGTTTGAGGAACGGAAGGATATGCCTTCTATCGAAAATGAAGTGTATCAAAAGGGGGTTTTGCTTTATGACATCGACAACGAAGGAGTGGTATGATTTAGCTGTTACTGACTTAGGAGTTGCGAAACATTTGTATGAAACCTATTACCCGAAGCCATTGGAAATTATATGTTATCATTGCCAGCAATCAGCCGAAAAAGCGATAAAAGCAATAATCATGTATTATGGTTCGCAGGGCGGAATTCCCAAACTTCATGATCTGTCATTCCTGTTAAATCAGATCAAGAATATGGTTGATATAGAAGATAAGTTTTATGACTATGCTGACACTCTGGCTCCTTATGGCGTTGCAGTCAGATATCCGAATGAATTGTTCCTGGAAGACAGGCATGCCAAAGAAGCGATTCAATATGCGGGAGAGATTTTGCACTGGGCGGACAGTATAATAAATGTTTCTGACAATCAGGTATAAATAACCGTCGCTCCTAAATGATTGTTTTCAAAATGGAAATTTATAGTTATTGTTTGTTAAACAAATGAAATAAAACAAGCGGAATCTACGGAAATCGTGTTAGCTGACACGAAAACAGATTCCGCTTTTTCTTTTCTGAATAACAGGGATAATCTTCCCTGACATATTTAATCTGATAATTTTCAATATTCAGTTAAACCTCCTTGAGCTAAGACCGGTTAGCAGAAAGCTGTTCTCTGTCTAAGAGAAATTCCGTTTTGCTAACAGAACGGAATCATGGTCTTAGCTGTACATAGCCGTCTGTTTCTGTTGTTTAACAGAATGCAGGCGGGCATTTTTTTGTCATAGCATACTACAGGAGCTGCCAGTGGCAGGTTCTGTAGTAGTTCCCGGATTATGGATGCCGGAAACAGCGCATATCAAAGGAGGTTTCTACTGTGAAAGAAAGTAGAGGACAGCCAAAAAATGGCGTACTTTAACAAACTGTC
>JAJBUA010000095.1 GCA_020860565.1 Clostridiales bacterium | reverse complement strand
ATGCAGGTGTTTGAAAATCAAAAAAGAACCAGATATGGCAAAAATAGACAAAGAGCTCTCAACCGGGAACTCTCTGTCTATTCCGTTATCAATCTGTGATAGATATGTCAGTTATTATGATGTGAACCCTTTTTGAAAGATCAGCCGCCAGGCATCGGCGCGATCGTCTCAACCGTCGGGACAGAAGATGTTGTCTCCGCGGCGGTCGTTTCGGCTGCGGCGGTAGGCGCATTCTGCGATGAGGCAGTTGTCTCCGCAGCGGTCGTCTCCGTCGGTGCAGTTGTTGTTGACGCTCCCGGTCCCTGCTGAACTTCCGTAGTTCCTCCGCCGACCGCAGACGGCGGTCCGGAAATCACCGCGGATGTACTTTCCTGCAGAGTTTCCGCTTCTGTTTCCTCGGAAGAGTCCTGAGACTCTTCTGAGCTTTCGCTTCCCTCGATCTCTTCAATCGTACTTTCCGCTTCCGTGGATGCCTCTGTTGATGCCGCAGCTGCAGCATCATTCTCTGTCGTATGGCTCTTATACGTTGTCGTATAAAGCACATCCCGGCTCGTTACTTCTCCGTCCTTCTTAACCACCAGACGAACCTCCCACTTACTCTGCAGGCCGCTCGCCCGTTCTGCTTCCGTCCCTGTCGTATAATCCTTGATCTTCTCCGATGACAGAGACTGCGTCACGCCATCGCCCAGAATCGGAATCGCATATATGGATACCGTACATGTCTGGTTGGAATAACTCGCGCGGATACCGATCGCGGTACTGGAATTATTGATAAACTTATAATCAGGTCCGCCCCAGCTCACAGTCGCGTCTGTACCGGGCGTCACATAGGATGGCTCAAATGTATGAGACTGCCGGGAAACCGTCTTCAGTCCCGCTTTCACTACAGCGTTATATAAGGTAGAAGAAACCTGACAGACACCGCCTCCGATCTCCTGAACAACCTCACCGTTACTGTAGGCTCCGGCCTCCTGATATCCCTTTTCCTCCGTCCGTTGTCCCACCGTTCCATTAAAAGAGAACGTTTCTCCGGGCTGGACGATCGTTCCGTTTACCGCTTTTGCAGCAAGCCGCACATTTGTATTACGCTTACTGTTTGCCGTTGTATTCGTTGTAACACTGGAAACCGTCTTATACTTCTCTCTCGCGGAAGCCTCCGATATCTCCGGTTCGACCGTATCCGCGGATGCCGTGATCTGCGCATCAAAATCCTTCGCGCTCACCGCACTCAGGATATCCTCAGCAAGCTTCTCCTGATCAATCGAGATACCGCTCTGTGCCCCTGTAAAAAGGAATTTATCACTGTCCGCATCATAACTGGATATCGAACCGTTCTTAGCACTTTTATTCCACTTCGAAGCTGCCGATGCTGCTTCCTCCGCTGCCGCCGATTCCATGCCGGTCAGGTCAAGCTCATAGGATTCATCCGGTATCGTCGAATAAATCTCATCCAGCAGACTGTCAATCCGACCGGAAATCAGATTCGATACCTCGTAGGTATCATCTTCATAGACCACGGTCATCGACCAGGGGAAACGATCCGCAAGCGCCTCTTCCGCTTCACTTCTGGACATCCCCGTAATATCTACTCCCTCTACTTCAACCGTCGTCTGAATTGCCGTCGTCTCGATCGTCGTCTCAACGCTCGTTTCCTCCGCCTCAGTTTTGCTTTCCGAAGTCTGACCCATATTTTTCACAATACCTGCGATCAGAGCAACCGCGACGATCAGAATGACTCCGCCTGCCGCAATACGGACAAATCCGTCATCCTTCTTTTTATGATTTCCATTATTATGTCCTGTGTTATGTCCTGAACTTCTTCCCTTACCCGAAGCGGAAGAATTATATGATGAACGGCTTCCCTTTGCCCGTGAAGCGGACTTTGCACGGGAACGGCCGGCTGATGACTGATTCTGACTCATATTACCCCTTCCTTTGCGTTTTTTTCAACGCTCAATCAAGTATAACATACTTTCACTCGTTTGGAACACTAAAATTTATTTTTTGTCGTTATATGCGCTAAATTTATTTTTCACCCTGTCTTTTTATGAAACTCTGACATGCCCGCTCTCATAAGATGAATTGTAAAATCAATTCTGGAGGAGTTCTTATGAGTGATATCGCGGCAACGAACTGTGGCTGTGACGGCGGACCCGGAGGTCCTGGCGGCCCAGGCGGTCCGGGCTTTTGCGGCGGATGCGGAGGCAGCTGCGGCAATCTGATCTGGCTGATTCTCATTCTCTCATGCTGCGGCGGCGGATGCGACCGCGGCCCAGGCGGTCCCGGCTTCTGCGGACCGGGCGGCAACAGCTGTGATCTGATCTGGCTGATCCTGCTGATGAACTGTTTTTGCGGCGGCGGTCCGAGACCGTTCTGCTAAATCAGGCAGGACAGGGCGGGAGGTCTATACCTCCTGCCCGCGTCATTCAGAAGCTCATCAATGCACAACCTGATTTTTTACCAGAGTCTCATTTCCATGATTCTTCTTGCGCTGTTCTTCTTCCAGCCGGGCTTTTTCCTTACATCGCAGACAATCTTCATCGATCTCATATACATCATTTCCCTCGATAATCAATTTTGTATTCATGCTGTCATACTCCTGTCATTTTCTTTATGGCTCATCAATAATAGACCATGCAAAACCTTTTATTCGGAAGTTCCTTAAGGCACTTTTGATATATTATATTATCTATCCATGCCAACAAAGTAGTTTCTGCATATATCGGTACTTCCAATAAGTTATTATATGAATCTGATCTTAAAACAGGCCCCGCCGGCATCATGAA
>JAJBUA010000059.1 GCA_020860565.1 Clostridiales bacterium | reverse complement strand
AATTGGCGTCAACAATGTATTTAGCTTTAGAGATTGAATTAATTGTAGATGTTTATGTTGATGCATCAATGTACTTGATTTATTTTATTACATGGTATGCCTGTTCAAAGTTTATTAAATCAGAACGTGAAGACATTCTAGGAGATTACATAACATGAATGAAATTGATCTATCTATAATAATACCTGTTTACAACGCTGAAAAATATCTGCCAAAATTGTTTGATTCTCTGCGCGAGGCAAACGATACCATTGAAGTTATATTTGTTAATGATGGCTCATCTGATTCTAGTGGAGAGAAATGCACAGAATTTTTAAAAGTATTTCAGAATGGAAAACTAATTAATAAGAAAAATGGTGGCGTTAGTTCGGCCAGAAATGTTGGTATAGAAACTTCATCTGGCAAGTGGATTATGTTTCTTGATGCTGATGATTATTTGATTAATGGCTGGAGTGAGCTTATTGGACACACACTCAGTGAGCATAGTGATTCAGATGTCATTATATTTGGCTCAGAAGTGAAGAATATGTCCTACCAAGGAAGAAAATGTGCCGAGGCAGCTTTGAGCTGGAGTAAATCACTTGGGGAAACTGGAAAGTCATTTTGCTTTCCATTTTCCAAGATATACTCGAGGCATATCTTGGAAAATGGACATATTCTGTTCGATACAGAACTTATCAACGGCGAAGATATGCTTTTTAATGCTGAGGCTTATCTTTCGTCTAATGCTATAGTTGGTATTAATCAATCCATCTATGTTTATTATAAGAACATGGATTCAGCTACTAATCGCTTTAATCCGAATATAATTAATACGGAACAAAAATTTCATCAGAAACTCTCTGAACTAATGAAAAGATTCAACCTCGAATCCGATGATGAATGGAAATCATTATATGAAAAAAGTTTACTCACAGGCGTATATTCACTGTTTTATCGTTTAGCATTAACGAAGGATACGTCCTATCATGAGAATGTATTTGCCGTTGTGAAACAGAAGGAGTATGAAAGCGCTCTTTACAATTTAGAAAAATATAAAGAATACCTCTCCAGACCGCAGTATTTTTTCTTAAAACTTATAAGGAAGGGGAATGTAAGGCTGGGTTTATCTTTTATAAAGTTTATTGTGAATTGTAAAAGGATGTATTATAGAAATAAAAATTTTGGCGGTGTGGAAGAGATAGTATAACGAAGGAGCTTGTTTTAATGAAAATTGGGATTATAACATTTCATGCGTCTTATAATTGCGGTTCAATACTTCAGTGCATGGCGCTGAAAAGAGTGTTGGAGGATAAGGGGCATACTGTTGATATAATAAATTATTCGAGTAAAAGTCAGCAGAAATTATATTCTGTCTTTTATAAAAAAATGACATTAAAGAATATCGTAAAGAATTTTCTTTGCATCCCTGGATATAGCACCATAAAGAACCACTATAAGCAGTACGGAGATTATATAAAAAGGATTTTTAATTTAGAAAGTACTCCGCTTATTACGGAAGAAGAAATGCTCCATACATCATTACCGGAATATGATGTTCTTATCGCCGGAGGAGACCAGGTTTGGAATGTAAAGGTGGAGGACTTTAGCACTGCTTATTTCCTTGATTTTTCTGATAATGCCTATAAGTTTTCCTACTCACCAAGTTTGGGGGCAACAAATATAAATGAAAGCGAATTTGCAAGCACCTATCGGGAGTTGCTCTTAAGGTTTGGTGGAATCTCATGCAGAGAGGTAAACGGGAAGAAATGGTTGGAAGAGTTAACAGGAAGACACGTTGATTTAGTACTTGACCCCTCTTTCCTTTTGAACTCACAAGTATGGAATAGTTATATTGTACCGTCAGATAGTTTGCCTTTTTCCGGGTTTATTTTCTACTATGCTTTTTCTTATTCTCCAGCTAATAATGAAATAGTACAAAGCATGGCAGAGCAGGCAAATCTCCCTGTGTATATTATTGATTCCAAACAATGGTATATTAAACACTTGTCCAAATATAAAAATTTCGTTCTATGTAAAGACACTGGTCCTAATGCGTTTCTCAGCTTGATGAGAAATGCGGATTATGTTATGACTACATCTTTTCATGGAACAGCATTTTCTTTAATATATGAAAAAAAATTTGTATATTTGGAAACTGAAGGCCACGAACCTACGGATGATCGTACATCTTTTTTGATAAAGCAGGTTGGACTTGCTGATAGATATATTTATCCAAAGGAAGTTACTTTGAAGCTATTATCTAGTCCAATAAATTATCCTGCTGTGAATGAAAAATTGGACGCACTTAAAGAAATTGCTTTTAAGTACCTTGATGGTCATTTAGAAGAAGCAGGTAGAGGACGACAGCATGACATCTCTTAAGAAAAATATAGCGTATAATATATTCTATCAAATACTTACTATTTTGCTTCCACTCATAACGGCACCATATGTATCGCGTGTGCTGGGTGCTGAAGGCGTTGGTATTTATTCCTACTCATATTCAATTGCCTCGTATTTCCTGCTATTTACTACACTCGGTATAAGCAATCATGGAAACAGAAGCATAGCCCAGTGTGAAAAATCAAAGGAAGCGCTAGGTAAGTGTTTCATTAATAATTATATTATTCAGCTTACTGTTGGAACTGTAGTCTGTGTTATTTATGCTGTTTATGCGTGCTTTTTTGCATCTCCAGAGAGAAGAATTTATGCCATTATTCAAATCATTACTGTTCTTTCCGGCGTGCTTGACATTAACTGGTTTTTTTGGGGGCTCGAAAAGTTCAAATTAACTGTTACAAGAAACACAGTGTGTAAGATAATTTCGGTTGCTTGCATTTTTATATTTGTAAGAGAGTCAAATGATCTGTGGAAATATGTTCTGATTATGAGCTTGAGTGTCTTCATTAGTCAGTTGCTACTTTGGCACTTTATTCGAAGAGAAATATCTTTTGCAAGACCACAGTGTTATGAGGTGAAAAATAATATCAAATCGATTTGTGTCCTGTTCATTCCGATTCTTGCATACAGTATTTATCGAGTGATGGACAAAGTTATGATTGGCTCATTTTCTACAATGACGGAAGTTGGCTATTATGAGAATGCTGAGAAAATACTTAATATTCCTGTAGGCATTGTGACAGCACTTGGGAATGTAATGTTGCCAAGAATTTCGAACCTTCTTGCACATGGAGAGGAAAAGAAGCAAAAAGAGTATATAGGCATGTCGTTTACATTTGTTTCTATAGTAGAAGGAGCAATATGCTTTGGTATAGCAGCTGTTGCGGATGTTTTTGTGCCAATATACTATGGTAATGAATTTGTAAAGAGTGGCGATATTCTGAGTATTATCATTTTTACTGCTCTTATATCAGGATGGGCGAATGTTATCAGAACACAGTTTTTGATACCGAAAAAGAAGGATACAATTTATGTCACATCTATGGTTTTGGCAGCAATAGTAAATGGTCTATTGAACCTGTTCTTCATACCCCAGTATGGTGCTATGGGAGCTGTGGTTGGAACTGTTACAGCAGAAGTTATCGTACTTCTTGTACAAGCAATTTGTACTAGACATGAGCTGAATTATTTCAAAATCTTAAAAAATAATATCGCATATATCTGTATAGGTGTGTGTATGTTTTTGGTTGTAAAAGCGGCACGTGTTTATCTGCCTACATCTGGAATTATTACTCTGCTTGTGGAGATTCTAATAGGAGTGATCGTTTATGGAGTCCTATTTATCATCTATACTTTTGCATCAAAGAATTTAATTGTGAACTCTGCAAAAAAGTTATATTAAAATTCGTAGGAATGTCACAAAATCTGAAAATAAAGGGTGAAATTGATCTCTGTAAGAAGTTGTTTTATTGTAGCCATTAGAAATTGGTCACAGGTATAATGGAATATTCACTTTAAGAATCCTACAAGATAAATCAGGATATTTGTTGGGTGATGTTCATCATTATATATTTTGCGTTTACGATTTTGTATTTTGGATGTGAATTAATTATTATGCATGAGGAGAAAAGAGAACCATGAAAACCACACTACTAATCATGGCCGCCGGCATCGGCAGCCGCTACCAGAAAACGAAAGGTGCAAAAACACCCGGCGATCCATCCGCCATCAAACAATTAGAACCGGTTGGCCTGCACGATGAGATCATCATGGACTATTCGATCCATGATGCGATTCAGGCCGGATTTAACAAGATTGTCCTTATTATCCGCCCGGACATCGAAAACGACTTTAAGGAACGGATCGGAAACCGGATAGAGAAAATCTGCGGCAGGCTCGGTGTGGAGGTCTGTTATTGCTTCCAGACGCTCACAGATATTCCACAGGGAAATACAGTCCCGGAGGGAAGAACAAAACCGTGGGGGACCGGACAGGCTGTCCTGTCTGCGAAGTCGCTTATTCATGAGCCGTTTGCCGTGATCAACGCAGACGATTATTATGGAAAAATCGCGTTTCGGCAGATCCATGACTGGCTGATCTTGCCTCATGCGGATCAGGCGATTGCCATGGCGGGCTTTATTCTTAAGAACACGCTGTCTGATCACGGCGGTGTGACCAGAGGGGTATGTAAGCTGGCCGAGGGACATACGCATGTGATCGATGTGGCGGAGACGAGCGGGATTATCAAGACTGTGGATGCCAATGGGAAGATTGGAGCTGCAGTGCAAACCGGGGAAGGATCTGATATGAGGGTTTTGGATCCGGAAAGCTACGTATCAATGAATTTCTGGGGATTCCCGGCGAAAGAAGGCTCTGTTCCGTGGTATATGGAGGTGCTGGATCGGGATTTCATTGATTTTTTTCGGACTATGGTTCTGGAAAATCCGTTGAAAGCGGAATATCTGCTGCCGACACATATCGGCGGTTTGCTCCGGGAGGGAAAAGTGACGGTGAAAGTGCTGGAAACCGGGGATAAGTGGTTTGGTGTTACATATCAGGAGGATAAGGCTGCTGTGGTCGAAAGTATCCGAGGGCTGATTGAGCGTGGAGTGTATGCGAAGGAGTTGTATTCGGATTTGTAACGAGTTTGTCAGGAGCAATGTCTTGACCGTTTTGCTGAAAATCTAAAACTTGTTGTTGATTATTATTGTTGGAATGAGTAAACTATAGGCATGGTGATATTGGAAATAAGGCAAGGAGCCTGAGAACCATTTCTCAATGAGAGGATAATGAAAATGATGAAGGATTCAATAAAAGCCGTTATCTTTGACCTGGATGGTCTGTTGATTGACAGTGAGATGATCTATTATCAGATCGAGGTAGATTTTTTAAGCAGATATGGGCATTCGATCACGATGGAGGAGTATTCGCACAATAACAGCGGCAAGACGCTGGTAAAAAATGTGACGTATATGGTGGAGCATTACAACCTGCCAATTTCCGTGGAAGATGGACTGGCCTTTGTGATGGCTCGGGAAAAGGAATATTTTAATCAGGGTGTCCCGTTAAAACCGGGAGCGGAGGAGTTACTGCAGTTCCTGAAAGAAAATGGCTGCAAGATCATTATGGCGTCTTCGAGTACGAGGGAGCGCGCCGAGGGCGTGCTGACCAGGAACCATATTATTCAGTATTTTGATGATATGGTATTCGGCCCGGAGATTAAAAATGGCAAGCCGCACCCGGAGATTTTCCTGAAGGCGAGTGAGAAGGCAGGCGAGCTCCCGCAGAACTGTCTGGTGCTGGAGGACAGTGAGGCGGGGATCCAGGCGGCGTACTCGGCGGGGATTCCGGTCATCGGCATCCCGGATATGAAGGTACCGGATGAGAAATATCAGGCGATGGCGACAGCGCTGCTGCCGTCTCTTTCGGATGTGATTCCTTATATAAAGTGAACAGTGGTATCATGGAAAGATCAGAAGAAAAATATTATTTCTGATGAATGATAGGAGGTAGACTGAGATGGGATTATATTTAAATCCGGGTAATGAAGCCTTTCGACAGATTCGCAATGGCATCTATGTGGATAAAACCGACTTTGATCGATTATGTTAACAGTACGATTGAAACATCTGCCAAGCTGACCAGTTTCAGTCGCCCGAGAAGATTTGGAAAGTCATTTGCAGCAAAAATGCTGTGTGCATATTACGATAAAGGCTGTGATTCAAAAGATTTATTTAAAGGCCTGAAGATTTCAGAGATGAAATCTTTTCATGAACACCTGAATCAGTATGATGTGATATATTTGGATATCACTCGTTTTATTTCTCGTGCGAAAAGCCGGGGGACAGATGTTGTGACAGATATCCAGTCTGCGACGATTGAAGAATTAAGAAGGGGATTCCCCGGATTTGTGAATGAGGATGAAAGGTATCTGCCGGATGCACTCTATAGTATCATTCAGGGAACCACAAATAAATTTATTATTATTATTGATGAGTGGGATGCGCTTTTCCGTGAGGAAAAAGAAAATTATGATATCCAAGAAGAATACGTACAGCTCTGAGAGGTTTGTTTAAAGGCGGAACTGTTACCGATGAAACAATTCTGGCGAAGTACGTTGGCTTCACTGAGGCAGAAGTAAAGAAGCTCTGTAAGAAAAACCATATGGATTTTGACAGTATGCAGACATGGTATGATGGTTATTCTTTCAGCAGAATTGAGCATGTATATAGTCCGAATTCGGTGATACTGGCGATACGAAATGAAGAGTTTCAGAATTACTGGACGGCATCGGAAACCTACGAGTCATTAAAAAAATATATAGAAATGGATTTCGATGGTCTCAGGGGTTCCATCGTGAGGATGCTTGGCGGAGAAGACGTAAAAGTGAAGATCAGTACATTTCAAAATGATATGACATCATTTCAAAATAAGGATGATGTACTGACGCTGCTGATTCATCTGGGATATCTTGCATATAATAGCAGGACGCAAAGAGCGACAATTCCGAATCTGGAGGTTGCCGGGGCTTTTGGAGATGCTGTCAGCGGAACGAATTGGACATATGTAGCTGCTGCTATAGAGAATTCCGACAATCTTTTGGATGCTACAATCCAGGGAAAAAGCGAAAAGGTTGCGGAAGCGTTAGAGAGAACACATGAAAGTGTTGCCTGATTGAACGGATGTGATGGAGAAACTTTCAAATACAGATTGACATTCCCGCCAATCTGTGTTTTAATCAGATCAGACAATTTTATAAAAGCTGCAAACCGCTGATGTGGAGATAACGATGATTGTGCACGCACAGAGAGTCCGGGAGGGTGTGAGCCGGGCCGAACGCAGATGATCAAATGGACCACGGAGGGCGCGGTCAAAGGAGGTTCGGGTAACCGGCCGCTGAGTATTCCGCGACGTAGGAGCCTGCGTCAAAGGCCGGTGATATGATAGTATCACGATGAGAGTACAGAGATTCTGTAAAGCAAGGTGGCACCGCGAAGAGATTCGTCCTTGACAACGATAGGAAACTATGGTTGTCAGGGACTTTTTTTTCGAAATATTTAAGAACGAGGAGGAAAAGCATGTCAAAAGGAAGATTTGGGATTCATGGCGGACAGTATATTCCGGAAACGCTGATGAATGCTGTGATTGAGTTGGAGGAAGCCTACAATCACTACAAGGATGACCCGGAATTTAACCGGGAGCTGACGGAGCTTTTTAATGAATACGCCGGGCGGCCGTCACGTCTTTATTACGCGAAGCATATGACGGAGGATCTGGGCGGCGCGAAGATTTATCTCAAGCGCGAGGACTTGAACCATACCGGCGCGCACAAGATCAATAACGTGCTTGGCCAGGCGCTGCTGGCAAAGAAGATGGGCAAGACCCGGCTGATTGCCGAGACCGGGGCCGGCCAGCACGGAGTGGCAACAGCGACGGCGGCGGCGCTGATGGGCATGGAGTGTGTGGTCTTTATGGGGAAGGAGGACACGATCCGTCAGGCGTTGAATGTTTACCGGATGCGTCTGCTGGGGTCGGAGGTGATTCCGATCGAGAGCGGCACGGGTACGCTTAAGGACGCCTGTTCGGCGGCGTTTCGTGAATGGAGCAGCCGGATGAGCGATACGCATTACTGTCTCGGTTCGGTTATGGGGCCGCATCCGTTCCCGACAATTGTCCGTGATTTTCAGTCTGTGATCTCAAAGGAGATCAAGCAGCAGATTCTGGAAAAGGAAGGACGTCTGCCGGATGCCGTACTTGCCTGTGTGGGAGGCGGTTCCAATGCAATCGGCGCATTTTATCATTTCATTGAGGATAAGGACGTGCGTCTGATCGGCTGCGAAGCGGCCGGACGCGGAGTGAATACTGCGGAGACGGCGGCGACGATCGCCACCGGGCGGCTGGGCATTTTCCACGGGATGAAATCTTATTTCTGTCAGGATGAATACGGACAGATCGCGCCGGTTTACAGCATCTCAGCGGGACTGGATTATCCGGGCATCGGGCCGGAGCATGCGGCTCTCTATGACAGCGGCCGAGCGGAGTATGTGCCGGTGACTGACGAAGAGGCCGTAGAGGCATTTGAGTATCTGTCCCGGATCGAGGGGATCATCCCGGCGATTGAGAGCGCTCACGCGGTATCTTATGCGATGAAACTCGCGCCGACGATGAGAAAGGATCAGATTATCGTTATTAATATTTCCGGGCGCGGCGACAAGGATGTGGCGGCGATCGCGCGTTACAGAGGGGAGGATCTTTATGAGTAAGATTGCGGAAGCATTTGACGGCAAAAAGGCGTTTATTCCATTTATTACCTGCGGAGATCCGTCGCTGGAGGTGACGGAGCAGTTGGTATACGCGATCGCGGAGGCGGGTGCGGATCTGATCGAACTGGGGATTCCTTTTTCGGATCCGACGGCTGAGGGTCCGGTGATTATGGCGGCAGATGAGAGAGCACTGGCCGGTGGGGCGACGACGGACAAAATCTTTGCGATGGTGAAGCGGATCCGGGAAAAAGTTACGTTGCCGATGGTCTTTATGACCTATGCGAATGTGATTTATTCCTATGGTTCGGAACGTTTTATCTCGCAGGCGGCGGCAGTCGGCATCGACGGCCTGATTCTTCCGGATATTCCCTTTGAAGAGAAGGATGAGTTTGATGGGATCTGTAAGCAGTACGGACTGGATCTGGTGTCCATGATCGCACCGACATCCAATGATCGTATCCGTATGATTGCGAAGGAGGCTAATGGTTTTGTCTACTGCGTATCTTCGCTGGGCGTCACGGGAGTGCGGCAGGAGATCACGACCGATATCGGCGCGATGATCCGTCTGGTAAAAGAAGCAAAGGATATTCCCTGCGCGGTCGGTTTCGGCATCTCGACGCCGGAGCAGGCGGCGAAGATGGCGGCTATTGCAGACGGAGCGATCGTCGGTTCCGCGATCGTGAAGCTGTGCGCGCAGTACGGTGAAGAGTGTGTGCCGTATGTCGCGGAGTATGTGAAGAGCATGAAGGATGCGATCCGTGATCTGTGATGCGAACCACAGGTCAGGATGCGATTTTATAGTAAACGACAAATTATTTTTGTCGTTCACTATAGATTGTGAGGCGAATGGCAGATCATATCGCAGCAGACCAAAATGACAGTTTTGTAACGATCAAAATGAAACGTAGATCGGGTGCGGCATAAAGCTGCAAAAGCTTTTACCCGGTT
This sequence comes from Clostridiales bacterium, assembly GCA_020860565.1. Classification (GTDB taxonomy): domain Bacteria; phylum Bacillota; class Clostridia; order Lachnospirales; family Lachnospiraceae; genus Brotaphodocola. Next base: position 6,454 of record JAJBUA010000059.1, on the reverse strand, counting down.
CTGCATATAATCAACAGCCGGGAAAATCCGGCGAGGAGGAGATCATTATCATGAAGAAAACAACAATCACGTTACTCGCAGTTATGCTGGGACTGTTTCTGACAGCATGCAGCACCGATGAGCCGGAAACCACGGCAGCGCCGGCGGAGACGACAACAGCGGCTGAAACCGAGGCAGCTGCGGAGACCGAAGCGGCGGAAGCAGCCGGTGAGGAGACCGAAAGCGCGGAATCAGAGACAGAAGCAGAAGCGGCCGCGGAGACTTCCGCAGCCGGTAAAAATATTTCCGTGATGACCCCTTATCTGGGTTCGGTTACAACCAACCAGATGGTCGGCTATCTGGAGGAAAAGTTGGGCGCGCAGGGAGCCAATGTGGATGTAATCAATACGGACAATGATTTCGCGGAGCTTGCGAGCCGTATCGAGGATGTCGTTGCGGCGGGCACGGATGCGATCGTGCTGGTGAGCGCGGATCCGAATCAGGTGGAAAACCAGCTGCAGGAGGCATTTGAGGCGGAGATCCCGGTCTTTGGCGTGGACAGCGGCTATATCGACGGGATGCAGATCAACGCGACCAGCGACAATTATCAGATGGGCGAGCTGATCGTGCGGTATCTCTTTGACGACCTGATGGGCGGAGAAGGCACGGTGATCGCCCTGACACATCGTCCGCATCCGGGCGTGGTGAAACGCTGTGAGGCGTTTGACGCGATTATTGAGGAATATCCGGATATCACACTGATTACCGAGCAGCATGTACCGGCGGAGCAGCCGATCAACGATGCGCAGTCGATCGTGGAGGATCTGCTGCTGGCAAATCCGGACGAAGGCAGCATCACCGCGATCTGGGCAGGCTGGGATGAGCCGGCGATCGGCGCGACCAAGGCTCTGCAGGAGGCCGGCCGTGACGAAGTGATTGTAACCGGCGTAGACGGCAACGATCAGGCGATAGAACTGGTTAACGAGGGAACCAATTTAAAGGCGACGGTAAAGCAGAATTTCGAGGGCATGACGGACATCATCTGCGAGCAGCTCGTGAAATATTTTGACGGCGAGACGCTGGAAGTCGGTGAGATGTACGCCCCGGCGGAGCTGGTTTTGCCGGAATAACAGGAGTATAGAAAATTGCTGCTGCAGACAAGGAATATTTGCAAACAATTTAACGGGGTGTATGCCCTGCGGGACATCAATTTTTCGCTGGAAGCCGGGGAGATACACGGACTGGTGGGAGAAAACGGCGCGGGAAAGTCAACGTTAATCAAGATTCTGACCGGCGTTTATTCTCTGGATGAGGGGGAGATCCTCTGGGAGGGATCCCCCCTGGTCATCCACAGTCCGGCAGAGAGCCAAAGCGCCGGGATCTGCGTGATCCATCAGGATTCCGTGCTGGTGCCGACGATGAGCGGACTGGAAAATATTTTTCTCGGTCTGGAATATCCGGTGCGCCGCGGACGGGTGGATTGGGGGAAAATGCGTGAGGCGGCGCAGCAGAAGATGCGGGAGCTGGGGCTGGCAATCGATCTGGAGCAGTTTGTAGCGGATATGACGCCGCCGCAGAAGACCTGCCTGGAGATCATCCGCGCAATGATGCAGGAATGCCGGCTGCTGATTCTGGATGAGCCGACCGCCTCGCTGACGGATCATGAAGCGGAGATTCTCTTCGGGATGATCGGCCGTTTAAAGGAGCGCGGTACCTCTGTGCTCTATATCTCTCACCGGATGGAGGAAATCTTCCGTCTGACGGACCGGATCACGGTGATGAAAAACGGCCGGATCACAGGAGTCGTGCGGACGTCAGAGACGGATCGGGAGAGCCTGATCGCGATGATGACGGATGAGTGGAAGAGTGAGGCCTCGGAAATGAGCCGTGCGCCAGGTGATGAGATCCTGGCGGTTCGTGGTCTGGCGTCTGCGGACGGGCGAGTCAGGCACGCAGATCTGTCCGTCAGACGGGGAGAGATCCTTGGCATCTTTGGCCTTGGCGGCAGCGGGAGAACCGAACTTCTGGAGAGTATCTACGGATACCGCAGGCTCGCCAGGGGAGAGATCCTTTTTGACGGTCAGCCCTATCGGCGCCCGACGCCGCAGGCATCGCTGCGCGCGGGGATCACGCTGATCTGTGAGGACCGCAGAGGCAAGGGGATGATCGCAGAACTTGCGGTCAGGGAAAATGTACTGCTCTCTGTGCTGGATACTTTCGCGCGGCGCGGCATCCTGGATGAGACGAGGCAGAAAGCGTGTGTGCAGGAACAGGTGCAGGCGCTGGATATCCGTCTGGCGAGTGCAGAACAGCCGATCCGGGAGCTTTCCGGCGGCAATCAGCAGAAGGTGATCTTTGCGCGGGCAATGACGACAGAACCGAAGGTGTGGCTCTGTGATGAACCGACGCAGGCAGTGGATATCCGCACGAGAAGCGAGATCCACAGGCTGCTGCGGGAACGGGCGGCGGCGGGTGACGCGGTCGTTCTGGTGACTTCGGATCTCAAAGAAATGCTGGAGATCGCGGATCGCATCCAGATTCTGGTGGCCGGACGGACGGGACCGGTGCTGGAAAATCAGGAACTGACGTCAGTAGAGGTGCTGAAACTCTGTTATGGGGAAATGTAGGATAGAATCGAGTAGGAGACGGTTTTTCGTCTCCTGCTCGCTGCGCAGGGCGGATGCAGTGTCAACTGCAAAACTTCCACATCCGCCCTTGCGCATAAGAAGTAGGAGCAGTGAGGATTTCGATATGGCAACAGGACGAATGAAAAAAATATTGCAGTCGTATGGCAAACTTCTGGCACTGGCGGCGGTGATTGTGGTATTTGGCCTTTTGCGGCCGAAGGCATTTCTGTCATTAAAAAATATGATTAACATTTCACGCCAGATGGCGCCGCTGGTGATCATATCGATCGGTGCGACGATGGTTATGGCGGTGAATGAATTTGACCTTTCGGTCGGCAGTATGGCAAGCCTCGGCGGGGTCTGTGCGGCGCTTCTGGCGGTTGCGGGAATGCCGACGCTGCTGTGTTTTCTGCTGGCAGCGGCTTTCTGTATGCTGCTGGGAATTGTCAATGGGCTGATTGTCGCACGGTTCCGGGTGCTGTCATTTATCACAACGCTTGGCATGAGTACCGTGGTGGACGGACTGATTTATCGTCTGACCGGAGGCGCGACGGTCTTTCAGGGTATCCCCAAGAGCTTTTCGTGGTTCGGTACGACCCGGATTGCCGGGATACCGCTCCTGACCGTGGCAATGATCCTGTTTGTGGCGGCCTACTGGTTCTTTATGAGACATACGGTCGCGGGGCGCAGGATGTATGCGGTCGGCGGCAATGAAGAAGCGGCGAGGATCGCAGGACTGGCGGTTGGCAGATACAAGGTTCTGGCATTTGCGCTGTGCGGTCTGATGGCAGGGCTTACCGGCGTGGCAGTGGCGTCTCGTGTGGGATCGGCAAATACGACGGCCGGGGCGGGATATTTCCTGCAGGCGTATGCGGCAGTTTATATCGGCTGCACGGTGTCCAGGCAGGGAGTGCCCAATGTGATCGGGACGCTGGTAGGAGCGGCAATTTTGTCGATTCTGGCAAACGGCCTGACGATTTTACAGACGCCGACATATCTGCAGAGCATCATCACGGGCGGGATTATCATCCTGGCGGTGATTGCGCAGAGGCTGGGGAAGGAGAGCGTATGATAGCGACATTTGATATCGGAACTACAGCGGTCAAGGGAGTGTTGGTGGAGGATGACGGACGGATCCTGGAATCTGCCTCGGCGGAGATCCGGACGATCTATGACGGGAATCACAAGGAACAGGATCCGGACAGCTGGTACGAAGCATTCTGCAGCCTGTCACGGCAGTTTTTCGCAATCTACCCGCGGGAGGACATAGAAGGTATCATCATGAGCGGGCAGATGCAGGACGTGATCCTGACGGACGCGGACTTTCAGGCTGTGAGAACGGCGATTCTCTACTCAGACGGACGCGCGGAGGAGGAAGCTGAGGAGATCAGCCGCGCGCTGGGATCCGAATATCTTCTCAAAGTCACCGGCAACCATTATGACGGTTCCCTGCCGCTGCCGAAGCTTCTGTGGGTGCGCAGGCATGAGCCGGAGAACTGGGAGCGGACGGCACATGTGCTGATCAGTTCAAAAGATTATGTGATCGGGCGGCTCACGGACGTGGCGGCGGGAGATCTGACCGCCTGTGCCATCGCGGGCGGGATGGATCTGACGCACATGAAATGGGATGAGAAGATCCTCACAGCGGCAGGAGTGGATCCGGCCAGGATGCCAAAGCTCTGCCGGCCGCATCAGGTAGTCGGCGGCGTAACGGAACGTGGCGCGCGGGAGAGCGGCTATCTGCCGGGTACGCGGGTCTATGCCGGAGTTGGCGACGCGGGAGCAACAACACTGGCCAGCGGGATTGCCAAACCGGGAGAGTACAATATTAATCTGGGTACCTCCGGCTGGGTAGCGGCGGTGTCGGATCATATCGTGCAGACGGAAGGCGGCGTGGTCAACCTGGCGGCGATGCCGGAACAGTGTTATATTAATGTTGTTCCATTCTTAAATGCGGGCAATGTCCACCGCTGGATCAGCCGGGTATTTACGCCCGGAGAACGCAGGGAGATCGATTATGCTCTGATCGAGCAGATCCTGGGAGAGAGTGCGCCGGGGAGCCATGGAGTGATGTTTCTGCCCTATCTGGTCGGGGAACGGTTCCCGGTTATGGATGCGCAGGCGCGGGGAACGTATGTCGGGATCACGCCGGAAACCGGGCGCGCGGATCTGATCCGCGCCTGTCTGGAGGGAGTTGCATTTTCGATCCGGCAGGGGATCCGCGGACTCGGCCGCGAGGCGGAAAAGATATCCATCATCGGAGGCGGCGCGAGATCCCAGGCATGGAGCCAGATCTTTGCCGACGTCCTGCAGAAGCCGGTATGGGTCTATCGCAACGCCGACGTCCTGCCGGCGCTGGCGATCGCTTCTTCAGTCCTTCTGGATCAGGGGAAAATCACCGCTTACAGTGAGTTTACCGATCAGCTGCAGGATACGGGTTACTGCAGCATTTACCAGCCCGATGCGGACAGCGCGGCGATTTATGATGCTCAGTATGAGAAATATCTGCGGCTGTATCCGGCGGTGAAGGAGTATTACGGGGCATAATCCGTAAACGACAGAAAGTATTTGTCAGGGAATGTCTGTTTTGCCAGGCATTCCCTTTTTCGATTGTAAGAATTTGACGTAAAAATTTCAGAATAATTAAGAGAAAAGGCAGAGAAATCCGATTGCAAAAACTTCATAATAAAAGTAACAATAACCAGAAAGCAGGGGGCTTTTCCGATGATGGTCATGGTCACTCAGGAGAGCTTTCCCAGCGGGAAAGGAGAGAAGAGTATGAAGAAAATAATCGGTTTTCTGTTTTTAATGATGATGATGTCCGGCATGTCGGTTCCTGCTTTTGCTTCTACAAAAATCAGCGATGTCTATATTACCATCGCCCCGGAGGACGCATCCTCCATGAGTCCGGGGGAAGTCGCTTCCGGACTCGAACCAGAGACCTCAGATGAGGAATATTATATTGATGAATACGAGGTATCCAGCTCCGATCCGAATCCGAGAAAGTCCTATACGTACACGATCGAACTGATTGCCAACTCCGGATATTATTTCAATTCTTCCACTGACGTGAGCGTATACGGCGCGGTGGAAGTAACGATCAAAAGCGTAACTTCAAGCACCATGAAGATCCGGGTAAAGACGTATCCCTATTATGTACTGGATAATCCGAAAAATGTAACGATCGACACCGACAGCGAAAAGGGCACCTGGGATGAGGTCGATTACGCGAAAAGCTATTCCGTAGTCGTACATTACACCAATTCCGCCGGAAACGAACGCGCGACCAAAAAAAGCGTAACCAAAAATTCCATCGACCTGAGCGGATATATAGGAAAATACGACGATGTCTGGATCTCCGTACGAGCCGTACGAGGAACCTCCGACGGAGACAAATTCATCTCCAATTCCGACTATGTCGGCAGTGACGGAAGCATCGACGAAGAATATTCCGATGATGAATATTCCTTCAACATCCCGACAGCCAAATCCGACGATACCACCTCCAGCTCCAGTTCAAGTTCCAGTACGAGCACTTCATCCGCCGGCCCGTCATCCGTCACAAACGGCTGGAGCGGAAGCGGCGAAGAATGGTACTACTATCAGAACGGCAGTAAAGTAACCGGATGGCTCTCCCTTGGGACAGAAGAATGGTATCTGTTTGATTCCAACGGAAAAATGCTGAGCGGATGGCAGCTGGTAGACGGCACATGGTTCTATTTCAACACGATCCATGACGGAACCTTCGGCAAAATGTTCGCAGGCTGGAATTACATCAACGGAGCCTGGTATTACTTCAGCGAAGTCCACGACGGAAGCTACGGAGCCATGTACGCCACCCGCTACTC
>JAJBUA010000078.1 GCA_020860565.1 Clostridiales bacterium | reverse complement strand
AATGCGGACAATATTTTAATTTTGTACGTCAATCGTAATTGTCACAAAATATATAGTATTCCCCACCTGCTGAAAAAATATTCAAGAAATTTCAAAAAAGTATTGACGACTGAATGGGATACGATTTTGCCAAGACCTCTCTTTCGGAGAGTGAGCAAGACAACGCCGCTTGACGGGGGCAGGAACTGCATTCAGATAAAACGGCAAAAGAACGGATGGAATAGACAGTTTACTGTCGCATACCGTAGCGAACATGGAAACTGTATTGAGTTTCCATTTCAATCGGCAGGAGTGCCGATTGTTCTTTGGAAAAATCCCCAAACTCCTATTAAACTAACTGAAAGGACTGATGTTATGAATGAAGTAAAAATAAAAATATGGTTATCCGTATCAGCGAAAAAGAGAAAAATCTCATTGAGCGAAATGCTGAAAAATACGGTCTTTCCGTATCGGAATACTTAAGGCAAGCAGCATGCTATCTGATGAACGCTTTGCAAAAATGCTTCAGAACTACAAGAAAGAGCAGAAAGCGTTGACGCAGGAGGTTGCCGACAGTCAGCAGACCTTGCAAGAAGCCAATCAAAAAGTCACGGATTTAGGACTGCTGCTCCGCACTCTGCGTGAAATGACGGATATTACAGAACTTACACCAACTCTTGTTAATTCACTTATTGAGCGTATCGAGGTTCACAACAACGATAAATCAAGCGATCATTGCTATGTAAAGGTGGATATTTACTTTACGGCGGTGGGAATGATTGATATTCCTACTGAGCAGGAAATCCTTGCTATGATGGAGAAAATACGGGAAAATCCGCAGAACTTCCGCTTTGTAGCATAAGGATAAAAGGAAACGGTGCAACCCCTTTTCTGAGGTTACACCGTACCTTACATAAAAACTTCCTTATGTGGCGTTGCTATTCCTCCGCTCTCTTTTGTTTAAGCACAGAACGGATCCGGTCTGGCTTGTTTTGAAAATTTAGCCTTCTTACCCTCGCATCACGTAATCGGCGCCGGGTTGAAAATGCACATATCATTGTGGAAGCCATGCAGATCGCTGTATGGTTCCTTCTCGCCGCTCGCTACCGCAAGGATGAATTCAAAGATCTCCGTTCCCACCTCAGCGATCGTCTTTTCTCCGGTCGCCACATCACCTGCGGAAATATCGATCAGATCGAACCAGTGATTTTTTAACTCATTGCGGCTGCAGACCTTGATCACCGGGCTGATCTCCAGGCCATACGGCGTACCGCGTCCCGTCATAAATACCTGAAGACCGATGCCGCTCGCTACCTGACAGGGACCGCACACGATATCGCTCGCCGGCGTCGCCGCGTAGATCAGGCCATGTTTGGTCGGCTTCTGTGCCGGAGACAGGACTTCTACGATCTGGCTGGTACCGCTCTTTGCAATACTGCCCATCGCCTTCTCAACGATATTGGCAAGACCGCCCTTTTTATTGCCGGGTGTCGGATTCGCGTCACGGCCTACGCCGCCATCCGCCAGATACTGGTCATACCACTTCATCTCTTCCGCCAGACGATCCCTCGTCTCCGCGTCCGGGCAGCGGGCTGCCAGCATATGTACGCCGTCACGTACCTCCGTCACTTCACTGAACATCACCGTACCACCGCCGCGCACCAGCATATCCGCCGCATAGCCGGCGCTCGGGTTTGCCGATACGCCTGAGAATGCGTCGCTGCCGCCGCACTGCATCCCGATCAGCAGATCACTGAGCGGAAGCTCTTCTCTGTGGCGCAGGTTCAGCTTCTGCAGCTTCTTTTCCGCCATATCCATGATCGCCTGCATCATCGCGTCATGTCCTGCATAATCCTGCAGTGTCAGGACGTTCTCCGGGGTAATGTCTTCCGGAGGAAGCACACGGTCATAGGTCAGCTTCTCACAACCAAGTCCAACCACCATGATCTCCCCGCCGAAATTCGGATGACGGATCACATTGGTAATCGCACGGATCGGAATGTATGCCAACGGCGCATTGATCGCAACTCCGCAGCCGTATGGGTGTGTCACCGCAACCACACCGTCTACATTGGGATACTTCGGAAGCAGTTCTTTCTTAATTCTCTCCACCGCAACTTTCAGAACACCGGCGGCACACTGGACAGTCGTCACGATCCCCAGAAGGTTTCTCGTCGCTGCCGGACCCTCCGCGTTCTTATAACCCATCCAGGTTGTTCTGGTCGGCATCGGGAGATCTTCCATCTTTACCAGGTTGGTGCCGTACTCCATGTTATCAACAGACGGGCTCTCCGGGAGTTCCAGCATATGCTCGTTGATCCAGTCGCCTCTCTTGATGTCATTGATCGCGTAACCCAGCACGACGCCATAGCGGATGATCTCACCGCCGGCCGGGATATCGCACAGCGCTACCTTATGCGCCTGCGGGATATCCTGGTTTACGGTCAGGCCTTCCATGATCTCTGTCCCGGCTTTCAGATCCTGAACAGCTACGATCACGTTGTCCTGATCTTTGATTTTCACATACAAACGTGCCATAAATGACCCCTCCTTTTTTATTGATTATATCTATCATAAACGATTTGGTACAATAAGTAAAATGAATAATTGTTTGAGTTTTCAAATTTTTTGTTTGAGATTCGTCTGGTTATCGGGTATACTGAAAACAGTCCGCGGAAGAGGGAACAAGTATCCTCCGAGGACCGCTTGCGCTTAAGTTTTCACGTAACGGTACTAAGCTCATCGGAAAAACATCCGATTCGCTAAGTGCCGACGTGAAAAATGTCCTCTGCGGATACTTGTTCCCTCTTCCGCTGCGGTATCGACATTCTGTAAAACGGATTAACCATTTATCGCTTATTTCTTGAAATTACTAACGAAACTTCTGATGTGACATATAAATGCGCGCCAATACAGTAGTCCCTGAGAAGGGAAAATATCCGTAGAGGACATTTTTCACGTCGGCACTTAATGAGCCGGATGTATTTCCGGCGAATTTAGTACCGTTACGTGAAAACCAGAGCGCAAGCGGTCCTCGGAGGATATTTTCCCTTCTCAGGGACGAACAATTCGCCAATAATACCAATACCTTGGGAGGAATTTTATGGACACCAAGCAAATCGAATATATCCTGAAAATCGCGGAGGAGAATAATATCACCCGCGCAGCGGAGAAGCTGCATGTGACGCAGCCGGCACTGAATCAGCAGCTGCTGCGGCTGGAGCGAGAACTGGGACTGCCGCTTTTTTACCGGTCGCGGACGAACTGGCGGCCGACGGAGGCGGGGGAGATTTATCTGGAGAATGCCAGGAAGATGTTGAATATTAAGCAGGATACATATCGGATTCTGGGGGATATGGCGGACCGGCGTAAGGGGACGCTCTCGGTGGGGTTTACTCCGGGACGGGGTATTACGATGTTTTCTGACGTGTATCCGCATTTTCACCGGAAATTTCCGGAGGTCACGGTTGAACCGCGGGAGCTGAGCGTAAAAAAGCAGCAGGCTCTGATCGCGCATGGAGATCTGGATCTCGGGTTCCAGACTCTCTGTGAAACGCAGAGGACTGCTGCTGATTATATTCTGATCCGGCGGGAGGAGCTTTTTCTGGCGCTGCCGGGCGGTCATCCGCTGGCTGAGGGACTGTCTCCTCAGGATTACCATAATCGGGAACTGTCTGTCAGCAGCGTGCAGTATGAGCCTTTTGTACTGATGTATCAGGAGTCTACGATCCGTCAGCTCGTAGACGGCATCTTCGCACAGGCTGGTTTTCGGCCTCAGGTGCTTTTTGAGACGGCGAATACGCCGACAATCCTCTCTATGATCCGCAATCATCTTTGCTGCGGGATTATTCCGGAGCATTACATTGATCCACATGATAACGGAATCATCTATTTTAGTCTGCCCTCGCATCCCTCATGGGATCTGGTTATCTCCAGCAGGAAGGGCGCATATCTGAGTAAGGCTGCGCGGTATTTTATCCGGCTTTCTACGGAATTGTGGGGGAATTGACTCTATTTATGATACTGATGAACCTTCCGTTCCTGAGAGGGAAGACTATTATACTGGTGTTCTGTTACTACAATTAAATACCTCTACCCCAATATCATCGCCCACACTGGTGTTGAGAGCAGGGAAAGGAGTGTTGATATTACGATACATTTGCTTGCGAATGTGTAATCGCAGCCGTATTTTGCCGCGAGGATCGCGGATGTGCTGCCGGCGGGCATTGCGGTGATCAGCACGCAGATTGCTCCCAGGAGATGATTGATTCCGATCACTCTGCAGAATACGAATACGATACCGGGGATCAGGATCAGACGGATCGCTGTCATGGTCAGCGCGTCTGTGTCCAGCATTTCCCTTGGGCGTACTTCTGCCAGCATCATGCCGATCAGGATCATCGTCAGGGGCGTCGTGCAGTTTCCTGATGAACGGACCACTTTGCTCAGTGTGCCTGTAATAACGGTTGCCGCCATCCCCATGGCTGTCCCCTCCGGAATCGCTGTCAGGAACTCATTTAACGGCTGCTGGAAGATCATCAGGCCGAGTCCGATATAGACGGCGACGATGCATGGATGGACAATCAGTTTTTTTACTACGGATTTCAGATCCGGACTTTCTGTAAAGCAGGAGATGCCCGCGGACCACATCATGATGCGCATCGGGATGATAAAGATCGATGCGTACATCATACCTTCTGCCCCGTAGATGCTCTCCGCAATCGGCAGTCCGAGGAATCCGGAATTGGAAACGATGGTGCAATATTGCATGACTCGCTTCACTTCCGCCGGTTTGTGGTTATAAAGGACCTTACTCAGCGTATAGCTGAGCGCCTGCACCAGTACGGACACGCCGAGTACCACCGCGAATTTTGTCAGGATGCTCATATCGAATTCCACCTGAAAGGAATTAATAATATTGCATGGTAAAATGAAGTACAAAACGAAATCCGTCAGGATTCCTTTTGCACTGTCAGGCAGTACTCCGGTTCGTTTCAGAACCGCACCGATCCCCACCAGCAAAAACATGGTACACTGCAGCGTCAGCAAATTTGTGATGTCCATTTGATTTCCTCCTGTCGCCCTGTCTTTCGCAATTTTTCAAACATTCCGTCACAGATAAAACTGTTTTTTGTCTCAATTATAATAGCCTGCACGTACAGACAGGCCGGATCCGTCACCCGCATCCGGCCTGTCCCTTCCTAATTATACATCAATGTCCATGAAATACAATGATTTTCTGTTGTTACTTCTTCGCAATCTCCATGCCGGCGCGAATCATACGGAAGGTACGGTCTGCCGCGTTCTGGTATAACTCCACCGCGCGTTCGATCGCTTCCTCGATCTCCATTGTCCCATTGATCGTCGGTACGATGCTCTCTACGCCAAATTCATAGATCTTATCAGCGCCCTTGCCCATACCGCCGACAATCGCAACTGCCGGGATGCCTTTATTCTTGCAGCGCATACCCACGCCGCTCGGCACTTTGCCGAACGCGGACTGCCAGTCGATCCGGCCTTCGCCGGTTACAACCAGATCTACACCTTCCAGCAGCTCATCAAAGCCGATCAGGTCAAGCACTGTCTCGATGCCGGACTTTAAGTTTGCGTTCAGATAACCGCAGAGCGCCGCTCCCAGACCACCGGCCGCACCCGCGCCTGCACGGTTCTCTACATCCAGTCCCAGCTTATCGCGCATCACCGCCGCGTAATGCTTCATGCCTGCTTCCATCTCGTCCAGGATCTCCGGTGTACCGCCCTTCTGTTTACCAAAGGTATAAGTAGCACCGTCTGGTCCGGTCAGCGGGTTATTGACATCACACATAACCGTAAACTGCGCCTCGGCAACTGCCGGATGCAGGCCGCTGATATCGATATCCTCTACCTTTGCCAGATCAGAACCAACGCCTGCGAGTTCCTTTCCGTCCTTGTCCAGAAAACGGATGCCCAGCGCACGCATCGCGCCCATGCCGCCGTCATTCGTCGCGCTTCCTCCGATCGCGATCGACAGCTTTCTCAGCCCCTTATCCAGAGCGTCTTTGATCAGTTCGCCGGTGCCATAGGTCGTGGTGTTGAGAGGATTTCTCTTCTCTGTCGGCACCATCGGCAGTCCGGACGCCGCCGCCATCTCAATCACAGCGCTGTCGCCATGGAAAATACCATAGGAAGCTTCTGCTTCCTCCATCAGCGGACCATGCACCTTCACTTTGCAGATCTCGCCTTTTGTCACAGCGATGACTGCGTCCACTGTGCCTTCGCCGCCATCAGCAATCGGCACTCCCGAACACTCGCAGCCGGGGAAAATACGATTTGCGGAATCTGTCAGCAGCTGAATAATCTGTTCGGATGTCAGACTTCCCTTGAAGGAATCCGATGCAAATAATAATTTCATAACCCCTCCTAATTATAGAACAACAGGCCGGCTGTCAAAAAGAGTGGCCGACCTATTGCACGTTATTTCAATCTATCTGATCTATTGTTTTCTCTGATCCGGCTTACGCTCCGCAATCAGATCAGTCCGGCCTTGGTCATCTCTGCTTTGATCTTGTCCAGAACCGGACCCTCCGGAGTCGGCAGGTTCGGTGTGTACGGAACGCCGATATTGCGCCCGCGCAGATTTGCCATATCCTTCGCCGCTACCGGGAAGCTTGCGCCGTCCATAGACAATCTCACCGGATTCAGCTTAAACTGAGCCTCCAGAGAACCTGCCAGATCGCCGGCAACATACTTATTATAAACATCGGTAATCAGCTCCGGCATGAAGTTTGCTGCGGTGCAAACGCCGCCAACTGCGCCGTGGCACATAGAAGCATAAAGCAGTGTATCCTTGCCGCCAAATACCTTGAAGTTCACATCTCTGTTCCTGCGGATAAACTCAGAGGTCTGAGTGATATCACCGCTGGTGTCTTTCATACCAACGATATTCGGAACCTCGTGAGCCAGTTTCTCAACCAGATTGCCAGACAGGGTATAGCCCACACGGCCAGGGTTGTTGTAAAGCAGCATCGGCGTCTCCGGAACCGCCTCTGCGATCGTCTTAAAGTGCAGATAAAGCTCCGTCTCAGTCGGCTTTAAGAACATCGGCTGCAGAACCGAGATGCTTGCAGCGCCATTTGCCACTGCCATCTTTGCCAGGCGGACACATTTCTTTGTGCTGATCGCGCCGATACCAAAGTAAATCGGAACACGGCCTGCTGCCTGGTCAATCGCAATCTTCAGACCTCTTTCCATCTCGTCTTCTTCGATCACATAGAACTCACCGTTGCTGCCATACAGGAGGATACCGGAAACGCCACCCTCAATTACATAGTCAATCTGGCTTCTGATCAGCTTCTCATCGATCATCTCGTTCTCATCGATCGGGGTGATCATCGGCACTACTACGCCCTTAATGAAATCGGTATTCATATCATTCTCCTTATCAATTATGTTCCGCTTATTACTTTACGATCGAGGTACCGGAAATCTTCTCATAATACTTCACGATGCTGGCATGATCTTCCTTGTCGCAGCCTTCGCTTCTCAGGAACTGCATGATCTCCATCAGCTGAGCAGTCATCGGAGCCGGAGAGCTGATTGAATGAGCCGCGTTCAGAGCATTGGTCAGATCCTTGATGTGCAGTTCGATACGGAAGCCCGGCTTGTAGTTGCCGGCGATCATCATCGGTGCCTTTGCATCCATAACGGTGGAGCCTGCCAGACCGCCGCGGATTGCCTGATATACAAGTTCCGGATCGGTGCCTGCCTTCTTAGCGAAGGTAAGAGCCTCTGCGACTGCAGCGATGTTCACAGCTACTACCATCTGGTTTGCCAGCTTTGCTACGTTACCGGAACCAATCTCGCCAACATAGACAACAGAACCAGCCATCACCATCAGCATATCATAATATTTATCAAAGGTTTCTTTCTTACCGCCAACCATTACGGAAAGAGTTCCGTCGATTGCCTTCGGCTCGCCGCCGGAAACCGGAGCATCCATCATCTCAATGCCAAACTTGGCTGCCTCTTCGCTGATCTTCTTGCTCTCGGTTGGGTCGATGGAGCTCATATCGATCAGAACCAGACCCGGCTTTGCACCCTCTACAACACCGTTCTTGCCAAGAACTGCGCTTCTTACATGAGGAGAGTTCGGAACCATGGTGATCACAACATCTACCTGCTCTGCAACTTCCTTGCCGCTCTCTGCTCCCTTTGCGCCGCAGGATACCAGATCCGCAACCGCATCCTTATTAAAATCAAATACAGTCAGGTCATAACCTGCTTTTACAAGGTTCTTTGCCATCGGGCGTCCCATAATGCCTAATCCGATAAATCCTACTTTCATGTCTTTTAATCTCCTTCTCTTTAAAATTTTACAGGTTTCTCACCGGGAAGGGAGAACTTCCCTTAACCGTTGTCCTGATTATATTATAATTCAAATCACGGAACAATAGACAAAACAGCCAAATTACTCTATTGTTTTTATGCAAAAACAATAGAGTCTCATTTTTTGAAATTTTATTGCAATTTATCATTTCAAATTATTTCATTTTGAAATCCATGGAGTTGATTTCCTGCCATATTTATTCCTGTATTTTCTCAGTATTCAATCCCGTATTTCTTCATCCGTCTCCACAGCGTCGCCTTGCTGATTCCCAGTTCTCTGGCCGCTTCCTCACGACTGCCGCCGGTATGCTCCAGCGCTGCCTGAATCCGTGCCTTTTCCCGCAACGGCGCAGAGAGCGCTGCTGACGTCTCCAGACCATCCCTCTCAGGCTCGTTTTCTGCCGACTCCGGATAAAGCTCCCTCAGCAGCTTCTCGACCATGGTTTCATCGATCACCCGTTTCTGCGCTGTCAGAATCAGGCGCTCACAGAAGCTCTCAATCTGAAAAAGATTGCCATACCACGGATAAGACAACATCATTTCCCTGGCCGACGACGTCAGTTTATGAAACCGGGAGTAACGGTCGCAGCAGTCCCGGATCGTATCATCGATCTTTTTTTCCAGATCCTCCCGACGTTCCCGCAGCGGCGGCACGGCAAGCTCCAGACCGGACAGCAGATAATACAAATCCCTGGATATCGTGCCTTCCCGCATCAGCTCACTCAGCGGACGCTCGATCGTAACCATCACGCGCACATTGACCTTGCGCAGACGGGCAATATCGGATCCATGGCACACATGGAAACGGATGAGCTGATAGAGCCGGTACTGATTCGCGGCTGTCAGCCGATCCACATCCCGGATCAGCAGTGTGCCATCCTGTGCCTGCAGTGCAGCTCCCCGCTCCCCAAAGATCATCGTCCTCTGGTCTTCCTCCGAGAGCCCTTCACAGGGTACGTCGAGAAATGGCCCGCGCTTACGGCTGCTGCTGTTGTGAATTCCCTCCGCCAGCATCCGTTTCTCTGTCCCGGACTCGCCCATCAGCACCACAGGATGCTCTGACACCGCGTACAGGCCGGCCAGCCGTACACACTCCCGCATCGCCTTCGACTCCTGCAGGATATCCTCAAAGCGCACAAGCGGCAGATAACCTCCTGCCTGACCTTTATTTTTTCCTTCGGACGGAACCGCCTGTTTCTTGATCTTATTGCAGGTAAGAATGACTCCGTCGACCTTCGCGTCATAAATCACCGGCGCCAGCACTGCAAAGAAGGGATTCTGATTCCACTCCAGGAAGAGAGAGTACTCCTGCCCCTCCTTCAGGACCTTTTCCATTGCCTCCTCCGTGATCTGCGGGATCACATCCTGGATCCGAGAGCCTTTCAGTATACTCTCATCCTGCCCCAGGATATCCTCCATCACGGAATTTACCGCTGTCACTCTGCCGCCCTCATCCAGCTGTATCACGCCGCCAAATGTGTAATCCAGCAAAGTCTCAAACTGTGCTTCCGTCTTTTCTGCTCCCATCGCAAAATCCATATTTTCCGCGATCAGAAACGCCTGCCGCAGGGAATCTTCGGTTGACGATAAAAATAAGGAAGCAATCCCGGCCCGGCTGGCCGTCTGCACCGCAACATCACCGCCGATGATCAGATCAACGCCATCCGCCACCGCCCGCTGTGCTTCTGCCCTCAGGTCCGTGTTCTGCGTACCAAAGTACGTGCGCAGCTCGATGTTATACAGTTCATCAAAATAGCTCATATCGCAGAACATATTCTGAAAGCCAACCACTGCGATCACCGGTCGGGACTTTTTGACAATCTGGCGTGCCCGCATGACAAGCAGCGCCATCTCCTGAGCGGTCACTACAATCTCAATCACCGGAATATCGGTATACTGCTTGACCAATGACGCCTGCAGACCGCGGGCAATGAGGATCGTCGCTCCGTCCGCGATCATGCGGCGGGCTTCCATCACTGTATTTTCGGTCGTTGTGACACGCATCTGTACAATCGGAATTTTCTTTTCCTGCAGGATATTGTGCGCCTGGTAAAGCATATCCTCACGCGGCACTAAAAGAGCAATTTTTCCCATAATATCCGGTTCCTTTCTGGCGAAGATTTTTCCCTCATATCTTGAGTATAATCCCCCATAAAACTCTCTTGTTTTTAATTTTAACACACAAAAGGAAACCTCCGCAAGTCTGCTTACAAACGCGATTTACGAATGACGAAGGTTGCTCATCAACAAAGTTAATGATAAAATAGCAGAAAAGATGGAAAGGGGAGTGAGTCTATGATATACCTTGATAATGCCGCCACGACATTTCCCAAGCCGGAAGCGGTATATGAAGCAGTCGACCACTATAACCGGACGGAAGCGGTGAATGCCGGACGAGGCGCGTACCATGCGGCTCGGGCGGCGACACAGATGATCCGCGACGTGAAGACGGAATTATTAAGTCTCTGCGATGCCAGAGAGCAGGCGGAAATAGTGCTGACACATTCCGTGACAACGGCGCTCAACCAGATTATCTTTGGCAGGAGATGGACAAAAGATTCCGTTGCCTATGTGTCGCCCTATGAGCACAACGCGGTATTGCGGCCCCTGCGGCTGCTCCAGAAAAGGATCGGTATCTCGATCCGGGAATTGCCGATCGATGAAAAACTGGCAATCGACCTGGAAGCTGTGAAACGCGCCTTTGCCGAATGCCCGCCGGATTTTGTAGCGGTCTCGGCAGTAAGCAATACGACCGGCTATGTGCTTCCTGCAAGAGAGATTTTTCTGCTTGCAAAGGAATACGAAGCCTTTACGCTGCTGGACGCATCACAGGCGCTGGGGCTCTTACGACTGCGCTTTGGAACGCTCCGTGCGGACGCACTGACCTTCGCCGGACACAAAACTCTCTACGCGCCGTTCGGCATAGCAGGATTCCTGTTAAGGAACGGAGCCGAGCTTGACGAATGGCTGGTCGGCGGAAATGGGAACAACTCCCTCAGTATGGATATGCCGTCTTACATGCCGGATAAACTGGAGAGTTCCAGCCTGAATACGCCTGCGATCGCAGGGCTGCAGGCCTCCCTTCGCTGGCTCAAAACAGTGAAGCCGCTGGAGAAAGAGAAGGAACTGATGGACTACCTGCTTCCGCACCTTGCCGCAACGCCCGGGGTAACTGTATATCAGGCTCCGGAGGGCGCACAGCAGGCCGGAGTCGTATCGTTCAATCTGGAGGGTTTCCGGGCAAACGAGGTCGCCGCAATCCTCGATGAGAAATGGGACATCGCGGTGCGGGCCGGGCATCACTGTGCGGCGCTGGTGCATGCACACCTGCAGAATAAGAAATATGACGGAACTGTGCGCGTCAGCGTCAGTTATTTCACAACAAAAGAAGAACTCGATATCCTGCTGGAAGCCCTGAAAGAAATTAATCGTGACATGCTGAAGGATATTTCTGACAACATACTAAGAGGAAGCTGTTAGGAGGTAAGGCTATGAAATATCAGAAACTATTTGAAGAAGGCCATATCGGCACACTCACGCTGAAGAACCGCGGCGTTATGATGCCAATGGCAACAGACATGGCAGACAAGGATGGACTCGTGACACCGCGCCAGATCCGCTATTATCAGGAGCGGGCCAAGGGCGGCATCGGTATGATCATCAATGAATATACCGGCGTAGACGACGTGGACAGCATCCCCTCCATCCATAATCTGCGGATCGCGCGGGATTATCATATCTCAGAACTGGAACAGCTGACGGATGCGGTGCATCTTTATGACTGTAAAATTATCTGCCAGATCCACCACGGCGGCGCGACTTCGAATCCCGCATTCACCGGGAGAGATAATCTGGCGCCCAGCGCAGTACCGATCGCAGACGGACGGCCAGTTCCACGGGAAATGACGATCGAGGATATCCGCCGCGTACAGCAAAAATTTGTGGACGCTGCCGTGCGCGCGAAGAAGGCCGGTTACGACGGCGTGGAACTGCACGGCGCACACGGCTACCTGATCGCTCAGTTCTTCAGCAAATATTACAACCGCAGAAACGACGAATACGGCGGCCCAGTAGAGAACCGCTGCCGTTTCCTCGCTGAGATCATCGCAGGAATCCGGGCTAAGCTGGGACGTTTTCCGATCCTTGTCCGTATGTGCGGCGACGAGATGACGCCGGTCGAAGGCTTCCTGTCGCTGGAGGAAGGGATCGAGATCGCAAAGTATCTGGAGAGCTGCGGCATTGACGCGATCAACATCAGCAACGGCAGCGCCCGCAACGGCGATGCGAACTGTGAACCTTTCTCCTATCAGCCAGGATGGAAGAAACATGTAGCGAAAGCATACAAAGAGGCTCTGCACATTCCCGTGATTGCAACAAACACGATTAAGGATCCGGATTTCGCGGAGCAGCTTCTCGAGGAGGGCGTCTGTGATTTCGTCGGACTGGGCCGCTCCCAGCTTGCCGATCCCGATTTTATGAATAAAGCAAAAGAAGGAAGAAGCGATGAGATCCGCCGCTGCATCGGATGCCTGTATTGCCGTGAGCGTGTACTCGGGAACGGACTCCCGATCCGTTGCGCGATTAACGCCCGCGCCGCCCGCGAAATCGAGTTTGATCATCTGCTTCAGGATGGACAGGGACGTAGGGCCGTGGTCGTGGGCGGAGGCCCGGCCGGCATGGAAGCGGCGCGCGTGCTGGCTCTGCGAGGCTTTCAGGTGACGCTCTTCGAGAAAGAGGATACACTTGGCGGATCCTTAAATATCGCGGACAAGCCAAACCTCAAAGACAAGATCACCCGCCTCACGGAGACGATGCAGACCCAGCTCGAGAAACTCGGTGTGGAGTTTCGTCTCGGGGAGGCCGCTACGCCGGAAAACGTACGTGCGCTGGAGCCGGAAGGTGTTATCATAGCCTGTGGCGCACGTCCTGTGATCCCACCACTGCCCGGCATCGATGGGGAACAGGTATGTACGGCAGAGAGCGTGCTGACTGGCGAGACTGTACCCACGGGCAGGACTGTGGTCGTCGGTTCCGGCCTTACCGGACTGGAGACAGCAGAACTGCTCCTCAGCCAGGGCCTGGATGTCAGCATCGTGGAGATGGCTCCGCAGCTTGGCCCCGGTATCTTTCCAGCGATCCGCAATGACGAACTGAGCCGCATCCTGCCGCGGGGCGCAGGCATCTATACAGGCTGTCGGCTGACGTCAATCTGCCCGGGCTGCGTAAGTGTAGAACGTATCACTGACGGAACGTCCCTTTCGATTGAGGCAGACAGCGTTGTCCTTGCGCTGGGCGTGCGTCCTGACAACGCCACCGCGAAAAGCTTCACCGAGGCTTTCCCCAAAACCCGTATCATTGGCGACGCACGGCAGGCCGGACGTATCGCAACCGCGATCCGGGATGGTTACGAAGCGGCATATACTTTTTAAGAGTATCGAATATGATTACATGTCATTTGTACTATAGCAGGTAAAAAGATCGGACATGGCATCCTTGCGGAACTGCCGTGCCCGATCTTTTCTTTTATACAGCTATACAGCAAATTTATTTGTCAAAATTCCGGTTGTGACTATAATGTCCTGAATTCGGCACGGGTGCGATTGTACTCACCCAGCGGTTCGTATAATTGAAAAATCCCGCTACAAACGCCGCTTCCAGAATCTGGTGATCGTCAAGGCCAACTGCACGAAGCTTATCCACCTGCTCCTGATCGATATCCCGTGGATGTGCGGTCACAAACCATGCATACTCGCAAAGCGCATAATCTATTTTGGACAATTCGTTTTTAGCAGAACGGTAGTTATAGGAAATCTTATCTACCAGCTCCGCATTCTTCCAGTAACCGCGCAGATTGTCGCCGTGAGTCGTCAGGCAGTAGCAGCAACAGTTATAGGAAGACACAACGACGCCAATCATCTCCTTCTGGGCATCCGTCAGATAGCAGGTGTCGTTGTAAAGCGACCCCTTGAAATTCAGGAAACCGATATATTCCTTCGCGTTCAGCGGCAGAATCTTAAACAGGTTATTGATGAAGCCCCAGTTCTTCTCCATCGTCTCTACATTTTTGTCAAAAACCGCATACTCCTCATCCGTCATCTCCGCCCGGTCCGGCTTCTGCAGACGGGAAAGCTGCTCATCAAATTCCAGTGCCAATTTTCCTTACCTCCTCTGTTAATTTTTCTATGCTTCTGCCGGCGCGATCGCGAAAACGCGGGCCGGAAATCCTACGCCGTCTTTCAATTTCGGGAATGCACATACGATAAGGGAGCCGGTCGGCGGCAGCTGATCCAGGTTGCGCATAACCTCAATCTGGAACCGGTTCACCTGAAGAATATACTGCTCGCCCGGATAAGGATAAGCGCCCTCCTTTGTAGTCACAAAGCCGGGATCCGTATCTGCCGGTTCATGACCAATCGCACCGATATTGCGCTCCTCAACAAGCCATTTGATTGCATTGATATCCCAGCCAGGATAGTGAGGAACGTCGTTCTCATCCGGATTGTCAAGATTCGGCTTCTTGTACCAGTCAGAGCGGAAGGCTACGAATGCCCCCTCCGGGATTCTGCCATAAGTCTTTTCCCATTCCTGAATATCTTCTGTCTTCAGCATAAAATCCGGGTTGGCGGCACACTCAGCAGATTTGTCGATGACGACAAGCGGATATACCAGTTCTTCCACGGTGATCTCATTCATCGGACGGCCATCTCCCCAGAAATGACGTGGTACATCTACGTGAGTACCGTACTGGCTGGCAACCGTATACTGGATGCAGCGCATGGGCGCAGCCATGTCCTCCGGCGTCCCCTCCACATAGTCGAACAACAGCTCACCTTTGAGCGGACTGAAACCATACCAGTGCGGAGTCTCCGGACTCAGCTCGTGGGTAAGATCAACCCATTTGTAGGCCGGGCTCTTTAATTCTTTCAGGGTGTCCCATAATTTCAGATTGCTCATAGTGTCGATCCCTCCTTATTATTATTTTAAAGTGGTTATCCATCCGTAAGGATCCGCGATACGCCCCCACTGAATGTCCGTCAGATAATCGTAAAGCTTCTGGGTTGTCTCACCGATCTTAAAATCATTGATTGTAATCTCATCGCCTCTGTAATTCAGAGCTCCTACCGGAGAGATGACAGCAGCTGTACCGCAGGCGAAAGCCTCTCCCAGAGAGCCGTCATGCCCTGCCTTCATCAGATCGTCTATCGTCATGCGTTCCTCATGAACCGGGATACCCCAGTCTTTCAGGATGTGGATGATGGAGTCACGTGTCACGCCGGGAAGTACGGTACCTTCCGTGGGAGCCGTCCACGCCTCACCGTTAAGAAAATACATGAAATTCATACCGCCGGCCTCTTCCACATATTTCTGTTCCACACCATCCAGCCAGAGCACCTGAGAATAACCAAGCCGCTCCGCCTTTTCCTGACCGATCATGGCCGTCGCATAATTGCCGCCGCATTTTGCGAAACCGGTGCCGCCGCGAACTGCACGCACATATTCATCCTCCACAAGTATCTTTACCGGGTTGATGCCCTCAGCAAAATAAGCGCCTACCGGAGAAGTAATAATACAGAAGATAAATTCCGAACAGTTATGTAAAGCGATCTGTCCTTCACTTGTGAACATGAAAGGACGTATGTACAGGGACGTGCCTGGTTCCGACGGAACCCAGTCAGCATCGACAGCGACAATCGTCTTACAGGCTTCCACAAACATGTCCTCCGGAATCTCCGGCATACACAGCCGACGGTTGGAATTCAACATGCGTTTTGCGTTCATATCCGGGCGGAACAATTGAATATCTCCTGAGGGCGTGCGATATGCCTTCAGTCCCTCAAAGGTCTCCTGCGCGTAGTGTAATGCAACCGCGTCCGGTTCCAGAGGGATCGGCCCATAAGGAACGATACGCATGTCATGCCAGCCCATATCCGGCGTATAATTCATCATGAACATGTGATCGCTCTTGTATTTTCCAAAACCAAGCGCCTTCTGGTCTGGCTTCGGCTTGGGAGCAGTGGTGCGTTCAATTCTGATTTCCATGGGAATACCTCCGATTTCATAAATTACAGGCTATATGGCCTGCTGATGCATAGCATAGAGCTGACCGATAACTTTTATAAGCAAAAAAAGGCGCTGCAAAATATTTGCAACGCCTTCGTTCACAATTCATAGTATACCACACTTATTTTTCTCCGTCAAATTTAATTTTTTTGTAACAAAGGAACTCTGGATATCAAATATGCCTTACAAATCGAGTAGGAGAAATTTCCTCGAATGAGGAAATTTCGACCTCTCACACCAC
>JAJBUA010000123.1 GCA_020860565.1 Clostridiales bacterium | reverse complement strand
TCCGATATCTTAGTCGGCAAGACGAAGATCAATGAGGATGGAACGACAACAACGGGAACCATGCCGAACCTGACGAGCAATGCAACAATTACTTATACATCAAGCAATTCTACAAAGGTGATTGTCGGTGATGCGGCGTTTGCGTGCGCAAACAGCGACAGCGTAAACCGCGTAGCTATTCGATACAACGGGAGCGCTGGTTACATTACGGCGAACACATTGTTTGCGATTGCTTATGCAACAATGGCATCCGCCATCGGTCTTACGGCGGCAAAACTGGCTTCCGGAAATACCGTTTTGGGCATTTCCGGAAGCTATACCGGAGTCGGAACCGCAGCAGCTGCACAGGTATTAACCGGTTATACTTTCTCAAATGCATCATCGTCTGGCGCGTCTGGAACCATGGCAAACAGGGCAGGAACGACAACGGCAGCTACGACAAGTCTTGACAGTACGAACAGCCGCGTGAAAATGACGATTCCGTCCGCTGGATACTATGACACGGCGGCGGCACTGTATGCAACCTACTCAACAATGGCATCGGTTATTGGACTAACCGCAGCTAAGTTGGGGTACGGGAAAACCTGCCTTGGATTGACCGGAACCTACAAGCCAACTGTGAAACAGATTTCCGCTATCGCGTATCGCGGGCTTAATGATGGCAACACCGATGATGATAGCGAAGAAGCATCGTACACGTGCCCGGCAGCAGGCACATGCTACTACAACGGGTCCGCTTACAGCGAAAACTCCAGAAACACAGTTACCTGTGAAATCTACAAGAACGGAACTCTTGTAGATAGTCGTAATATCGATAGCAGTAATAGTTACTGTGCGCGTGGAACGATGGTTGGGCAATCATTCTCTGTTGCTTCGGGAGACGTAATTAAAATCGTTGCGGCAGTAAAATATTCATCCACAACTTACGCAAAAGTGGCACAAATTGATGCGACGATTGTGACGTACTCGTAACACATGAGTATATATAAATTCATAAGCAGAGCCATTAGAGCCGATTAAGAGAGATTTTTCTTAGTCGGCTTTTTTTGGTAAGCGGAGAAAGAAGGGAGATAAATGATCACAGTTACTTTTGACGGAAACGGCAAATACACCATTGATGATGATGTATGGCAGTATGACTACGGTCAGCAATTAACGATTGCCGGTCTTGATGGGCTTCCGTCTGCGGTTGAGATCGATTTTGCCACAAAAGCATCGAGTGGAACATCGGTTACAATCGTCGGCGTAAAAAACAGTGACGGCTCCGTAACAGTATCCATTCCGGACAGTTTACTCGGAGCAAGTTCGTCTGGAAACATCTACGCATTTGTTTATCTGACGGATTCTGAATCTGGCGAGACCATGAAAAGAATCCAGATTCCAGTTACGGCGCGTCCGGCACGAACGGATTATACAGAAACCGAGGGAACTGACGACCCGTTTGCGGATGTACTCGAAACCGTTGCGGCGGCGCTGGAAGAAATCTCGCATTACACAGGTCTGGACGAACTGAAAGAAGCAGTTGCCACCCTGAATACAAATACAGAAGCAATGGACGAAGATATTGCAGAACTTCAAGAGCGAGTAACCGAACTGGAAGGTAACGGTGGAAGCGATTATGACATTGATTACGAAGACAGCACCCTCACACTGTATGAGAATGGCGAACCGAAAACATCTATAACCATTGTCAGTGGAAGCGGCAGCGGCAGCGGTGGGAGTAGCAATGGAGCTATCCTAACCGTCACCAACACAACCGGCTGGCTGGCGAAGACGATTGCATCCGAGAGCAGCTGTACGCTGTCCTTTTACTGGTCATCGATCGAAGATGAGCTGGAGACTGGAAGCGGCGTTTTGAAAGTCAGTGTGGGCGGCGTTACCAAAATGACATCTGATATTGCACAGGGAGATGTTACGGTTAATATAGCAGACTATCTCGGCACAGGCTCTAATAAAGTCAAGCTTACGATTACAGACGTGTATGAAAACATGAAAACTATCACGTTCACGATCACAGTTGTAGCAATCTCGCTGACCAGCAGCTTTGACGCGACAACGGCTTATGACGCAGGATCGACGGTTACTTATACCTGCATTCCGACCGGCTCCGCGACAAAGACCATGTACTATATCGTAGACGGAGAAGAGGTGGCAACTGCAACTGTCACAACCTCCGGGCGGCAGATCAGCCAGGTACTCCCAGCGATGGAGCATGGGGCGCATACCCTGTTAGTATACTTTACCGCCACGATTGACGGCGCAGAGGTGCAGTCAAACGAATTGTACTATGAGTTAATCGTTGTGGACAGTGATGAAACATCAACAATCATCACAAGTTCTTATACAGGCGGTGAGGTTGATCAGTACGAAACAATAACCATCTCTTATATCGTATATTCGCCGTCAAGCCTGACATCAGAAGTCGAATTGTATGTGGATGGAGTACTCAAAACAGGTCTGTCTGTAAGCCGTTCGGAACAGACGTGGACATACCGCGCGGATACCGCAGGAGAGCACACCCTGACAATCTCAAGCAATTCGCAACAGCTCCAGAAAGTTGCGACACGGAGGAAATCACTTACTATTCGTTCTCGAGTTACACCGATGCCACCGGCTCTATCGGCGGCTGGGAGAACTCCGAGATGCGTACTTATTTGCAGGAGACCATCAAACCGCTGATCCCGTCCGAGGTACTTGCTGGAATTAAGACGGTTACGAAGTCACAGACTGCATATGACACTTCTGGTTCGAGTTATACGCAGACAACTGAGGATGATGTCTGGATTCCGAGTTACCCGGAGTTGTTCGGAAGTTCGTCAACGTACTATGACCTGTTCCAGAATACCAGTGCTAACCGGATTAAGTACAAAGTCGCGGCAACAAGCGCCTCCTACTGGTGGTTGCGCACCGCGAGCTACACGAGCGGCTTCTACGCCGTGGGCACGAGCGGGTCGGGCAGCTACTACTACGCGAGCAACTCGAATGGCGTGTGCCTCGGCTTCTGCACGTAATCCACGATCTAAAGCCATCCGCTGGGCTATTATGCCCAGTGATGGCGGCGGGTAAACAATAACACAGAATAGAATGGAGGTGAAATTATGTCAGTACCAAAAGGCGAACGCGGAAAATCCGGCATGGAGTTCGTCCATACGGCGGATATCATCGAGAGGCGCGCGATGGAAGTCTGCAAGAACTGGCCGAAGCGGTATATGTTCATCATTACGCAGAGGACAATCCAGTTAGCATCAGAATTATACGAATGCGTCCAGAAAGCGAATGCCATTATCCCAAAGACCGAAGCGGAGCGGACTCAGAGAGTCATACTTCTGGAAAGGGCGATGGGCGCGAATTACGCTTTTTCACAGAAGATCGAGCGGGCGTTCAGCCTGTTTCCGCTCTGCACTCCGAAGAAATCTCCCGAAGAGGAAAGCGAAAAGAGTTTCCATATCCTTCAGGAGTTTATGGAATACTGTAAAACAGAAGATGACGCTCTCCGGGGCAATCTGACCTTTACGCGGAAGATGGAACTCGGCAAACCGCCGCCGGATGATAATTAGTATAGCAATGTAACTCATTCACAACGGTTTATTTCTATTACGCCTCCAACTGGTGGTTGCGCACCGCGAACAACACGAGCAACTTCTACAACGTGAACACGAGCGGGTCGAACAACAACAACAACGCGAACAACTCGAATGGCGTGTGCCTCGGATTCTGCAAAGAATAATCTCGGACAGACAGAGTAACCATATGGCGAAATCAGTTCCATCATGCAGAAGGAGAAATAAACCATCCGCTGAGAAATGCGGGAAATTCACGTAAGGCTGTTTAAGCCTACACCCGGCACAAACGGTCGGACGCTACTTGCATGGGCGCAAGGATGGGTATCACCGCGCTTTCATGGCCGTAAGTTGAGCAGACAGATGAGTACCCGATTAGAAGTCTGCGCGGGACGTTTTTAAAACTACAAGGAAAAGAAAATGAAACCATGAACAGTATAGAAAGACACGAAGCAAGGTATCAGCGAAGAAAGAAAGCCAGGGATAAGAAGCGGTTCGCCCAGGTAAAAGATGCGCTGGACTATACGAAAGTATTCAGTTTCCCTCACATGTACCGGTCGGCGCAGCAGTGCTATAAAGGCGTAGACTGGAAAGCCAGTGTTCAGGCACACCAGTCCCGATGCGGGATTAAGGTCGCAAAGAAATGCGAAGAACTGGAACTGGAAAGAATCCGGATGGGCAGATGTCCGGAGTTTACAATCCGGGAGAGAGGCCATGAACGGACGATCAACAGCATTGGTATTAACGACCGGGTGCCGCAGAAATGCAACAGTAAGTATGCCCTAAAACCGGTCTTACACCGGAGCCTGATCTATGATAATTATGCCAGTCAGGAAAATAAGGGAACCGCACTTGCACGGAAACGGTTTAAGAAAATGCTGGTGAAGCATATCCGGAAATACGGGCTGACCGGAGGCGTGATCGTCGCGGACATCCACCACTTCTTTGACAGCATCCAGCACGAGGAAGTCCGGAAACTGTTGAAGAAGAATTTCGATGATGAGCGGATCATCAATTTTAATATGAAAGTGATTGCTACCGGGAAGCGGCTGGTCGGGCTTGTACTGGGGAGTGAAAACAGTCAGGACTTTGCGGTATCCGTGCCGAACTCGTTAGACCATTACATCACGGATGTCTTAAGAGTCGAAGGATACGGACGGTACATGGATGACATGATTATCATCGATGCGGATTATGACTATCTGAAAATCGTATTTGAAAAGGTGAAAGATTTTGCTTCCGGGATTGGGTTTCTGTTGAACGAAAAGAAATGCCGGCTGGTACGGTTCGGCAGACAGTTTACAATCCTGAAACGAAAATACGATTTTACAAAGACCGGTCATATCATCATCCGGCCGACCAGAGACAGTGTAATCCGGGAGAGACGGAAACTGAAACGGTTAGGAGCGAAAGCGATTGCCGGGAAAATCCCGTTCCAGACAGTCTATGATTCCTTCCAGTCATGGAAGGCGAGCATCGCAGATACCAAATGTTATCAGATCGTGCAGTCGATCACAGAACTGTTCCAGTCAATTTTTATAGAGTATTGGGTAGCGCAGACGGTTTAACAAAAAGGAGGGCTTTAGTTATGGCAACGATCAAAATGGTACTCGCTGATGAAAGCGAGATCGAACTCTCGGAGTTTACTCTGCCGATGCACGCAGTTGTAGTATGTGCCGCGAAGGATGATGTGGTTGCATTGTGGGACAAACTGACAGAAGAGAACCTGTCATCTGTCCAGATTTATTATGATGGCGTGCAGCTTTACGTATTTACGAACGGCAGCTTAAATGGGCAGCAGACTGTAACGAACACAGACGGTACTCTGACCGCACATTTTTATATGGACGGGGAGCGCGTGGAAACGGAGTATGAACAGGCCGGGAAAATCCTGTTAGGGGAGGAATGACATGAGCATTGTTGAAAGAGCAAGGGAATTAAGGAGCCAGATCGAGACCATTGCCCAGACGATGGACGATGAGGAAGCGACAAACTATGCGGAACTGTTCCCACAATGGGACGAAAATACAACCTATTCTACCGGCCAGAAAGTAAGGTACGGCGATACGCTTTATACCGTATTGCAGGACCATGATGCACAGGAGTCATGGACACCGGATGCAGCACCGTCGCTGTTCTCACAGGTGCTTCCGGGACAGAGTGGTACGGAGATCGGAGCATGGACACAGCCTGACAGCACAAATCCATACTCCATTGGAGATCAGGTGACATACAATGGCAAGACCTACGAGTCCACGATTGACGGTAACGTGTGGTCTCCGGATGCATACCCGGCTGGATGGAAAGAGGTATGACGAAGCTACAGATCATATCCCGTCTATGGTCGCATGTGTATGACCTGAAAATGGTTGTATGCGGCCAGACGGAAAAGAGTATGGAAGAAATCGAGCGGGAAATCGATATCACAGAATGCGAGTGCCGCAGATACGCAGATGCGGACGATGAAGAGTTGTATGCCCTGGATATTCTGCGGGCGGCAAAGGCGATGAACGAAGGGAGGATGTGAGGATGGATACACCAATCACAAGGGCGGAACATGAGGAGTTCCGCAAGACGGTTAATGCCGATATAAAAAGGCTGGAAGCAGAGGATACGCGCTTAAATAAGAGGGTATCAGAGCTGGAAAACGACAACCGCCAGATCACGGAACTGACCGTGAGCGTACAGAAATTAACGGACAACATCGAGAGCATGCGCCAGCTCCAGGAGGATGAAGGGAAACGCCTGAGCGCAATTGAAGGGCGGGACGGGGAAATGTGGCGGAAAATATTAAGTTACACCATCACCGCAGTCATCAGCCTGATCATTGGGGCTGTGTTTGCGCAGATCGGCATATAAGGAGGTGAGAGGATGAAATTAACTGACGATCAGAAGGAAAAGCTGAAAGCAGCAGGAAAGCGCGCGGCGTGGACAGTCGCACAGGCGGCAATCGCGGCAATCGGTACGGCGACGGTTATGAGTGAAGTTGATTGGAAAATGGTAGTATCAGCTTCGGCATTGGCTGGTATTTTATCCCTGCTGAAATCCGTAACCATCGGTATGCCCGAAGTGGATTAAGGAGGTGGTCCCATATCTCCCGGCGGCAGGGTAAGAGCCGCATGTAACCACAAACATATCAAAAAGAAAAGCGAGGTATTTATTATGAGCGAGAAAAACACACTGCACAGAGATTGCGAGCCGCATGACGCGGAGAATTGTGACATCAATGAGCACTCCAACCTGGAGCCGGGAGCCGATGACTGCGGTCATTACGTTGCAGAAGGGCCCGGTACGAAAGCCGCCGCCGACCTGAACGAGTACACCAAGAAATACGGCGATAAGGTTGTGATTGCGGGAGCGACGCCGAAACACAATCTCGATCAGGATGTGGAGCACGGTCCGGGCGTGCAGTAATCAATAAAGATGGGGCGGAGCAATCTGCCCCTTTGAAATCAGGAGGTACTTATGACAGAATCAGAATTGAGAAGCAAAGTAGCAAACTGGCTTGTGCAATACATTGGAATTACAGAGGGAAGTGCCGGACACAAGGCAATCCTTTCCACATTTAACCTAAGCGGATTGTGTACGCGCTATACGATGACGGTTAATGACGCATGGTGCGCGACAGCAGTGAGCGCGGCCTTTATTGCCTGCGATCTGGCAGACATTTTCCCTTGCGTCGAGTGTTCCTGCGCGGAGATGATTGCACTCGCCAAAAAGGCTGGTATCTGGGTGGAAAATGATGCTTATGTGCCGTCTGTCGGTGACGTGATCATGTATGACTGGCAGGACTCCGGAAGTGGTGATAACACGGGGACACCTGATCATGTTGGGGTTGTGTACTCGATCAGTGGAAGCACGATGAAGATCATTGAAGGCAATAAATCGGATACCGTTGGATATCGGAGCATGGCTGTCAATGGGACATATATCAGAGGATACATAACGCCGGACTATGCCAGCGCCGCGACAGAGGAGATCAAATCCGGCTGGGTAGAGGAATCAGACGGATGGAGATACTATCTCGGCAATACGGGCGAGTGCGTCAAAAATGACTGGTACGAGGACGAAGGAAAGTGGTACTGGTTTGACGGCTCCGGCCTGATGGTCACTAATGTTTGGTATCTGTATCACGATAACTGGTACTATCTGGGCGCAGACGGTGCGATGGTCAAAGGACAGCTCACGGCTGACGGCAAGTGGTATATCATGGACGATGATGGCGCAATGATCACAGGGCCAGTCACGCTAACACCAGACGACAATGGTGCTCTGATCTATGACGGACTGGCGGATTAGCCGGAAATCAATAAAAATTAGGCGGCCGGAATATTAATTTCTGGTCGCCTTTCCTTGTAAAACCTTGCAAAATATTGTAAAATAATTTATCCTATCAGACACAAGAAAGTCACAGAAAATTGACAAAATGGCGTAAAATAAGGCTTTTTCAAACATCGTTCCTTAAGAAAACCGTAAGACGATGTAAGCCCCCTGCGACTTGTTTTTCCGGGGAAACCGCATATAATGATGATACCAGGGTCAAAAGGTCATAAATGCTACGAATGGACTGCTTTGTCTGTCGTGATTTCAGAAACGACAGGGGGAAGGCGGGTAAGACAGAAGATGGAAATGGGTATCAGCGGGATGGAAAATACGAGGACAGGAGGCTTATGTTTGATGAAGAATAAACTTTTTGGGGCAGGAGGAGCTCTGAAACGGCTGGCGGTGCTTTTCTTGAGTACGGCAGCTATGCTGGGGATGAATGGTACACTGGTTTATGCGGATACCTTGACTCAGGCAGAGGGCGAAACCGCTGCAGCAGCGGAGGCTGGGACGGAGGCTCCGGTGAAACCGGCTCCGACGGAATATGCGCACATTACCGGCTGTGCTCTGGATGGAAACGGACAGATTGTAATCAGCGGATATATGGAGGGCACCTGGTCCGATCCGGCGTGGTATGACAATTATCTGTATCTCTTTGAACTGAAGCCTTATCAGGATTCTCTGGAGGGAAGATCCGACTATTGTGGGTGGATTACGAAGGGGGATGAACTGTCATTTACAGTTTCTGCGAATCTGAATACAGAGAATGACCGGCTGTATTCCAAATTTGTTGTAGCCGTGTATGATGGCGAGTCCTATAGGCAGGCGAGCAACACGGCCTATGTCACGAATCCGGAGTCGCTTGCGGCGCATACAGATGCTTATAAGAGCGGGATCAATAAAAAGGGCCTGCTGATCCAGACGACGGACGAGATGGTTGCCGATGCGTTTGAACTGGGAGTAACGCATGTGATTGTGAACATTCCCTTTGAGCAATTGATCGGGACCGGCATCGATTATCAGTATGACGGCGTGACGTATCATTTTAATAAAGATCTGCTCGATAACTACGATACGGTAATCCGGCGGTTTTCTGAGAAGGGCATGAATGTAACCGCGATTCTTCTGAACGGATGGAACGCGGCGACACCGCAGTTATATTATCCGGGGGTCACGCAGCAGAGCAGCGTGATGTATTATGGGTTTAATGCCGCAACGAAGGAAGGATACGAGACGATTAAAGCGATCGCGACTTTCCTGGCGGAGCGTTATTGCAGTCTGGATTCTTCGTATGGCAAGGTGTCGAACTGGATTATCGGCAACGAGATCAATAATCAGTACTGGAACTATATGGGAGATATGGAGCTGGCCCAGTATGTGAAGGAATATGAGCGGGCGTTCCGTGTATTTTATACAGCAATTAAGAGTGTGAATCAGAATGACCGGATATTCTTCTCTACCGATTATTACTGGAACAGCCTGTCGGCTTCAAGCCCAAGGACTTATACAGCGAGAGATTTCCTGCAGACATTTGCGGAATCCGTAAAGGCCGGAGGCGATATGGACTGGGGCCTGGCGTATCATCCGTATTCGCTGCCGATGACGGAACCGGAGTTCTGGGATGACGGCGACACCGGTCTGGTTACACAGGATGTGGACACGCAGATTCTGAATCTGTGCAATCTGAGTATCCTGACTGATTTTATGCAGACCTCTGCGATGAAGACAGCAGCGGGCGAGGTGCGGCATATCATCTTATCGGAGCAGGGCTTCACCTCCGTCAGTGCGACGCGGGGAGAAGATCAGGATCTGCAGGCAGCGGCAATTGCGTATGCGTACTATATTATCGACAGTAATCCGTATATCGACGCCTTTATTATGAGCCGTCAGGTAGACGCACCTTCCGAGGCGGCGCTTTCGCAGAACTTTGGCCTCTGGAACTGTGACATGAGCGTACCGGATAATATCATTCCGACTACAAAGAAGAAGTCATGGCAGGTTTATAAATACATCGATGTGCGGACAAAGACGTTGGAGACGACAGAATTTGCGAAGTCGATTCTGGGCATTTCCAAGTGGAGTGATGTGATTACCAACTTTAAGTGGAAATCGCAGGAAAATTAAAACCGAAGAAGCAGTAGTTGAGCAGAAAGAGCTTCGCGGAAGCGATGATCGATTTTTGATTTTAGGGTACACAGGTTTCGCAACAAGTGTGAGGGAAACTTTGGAGAAATATTCAGAAGAAAAAGGCATTGAGATGAGATAAGAGGTAACATATGGAAAACAGACCGACCGCCAGAACCATAGCTTTGTACGGGATGCTGATTGCGCTGGCATTTGTATTTAGTTATATCGAAGCGATGATCCCGATCCCGCTGCCGGTGCCCGGCGTTAAGCTGGGGCTGGCCAATCTGGTCAATGTGGTCGGTCTCTATACGGTCGGCATCGCCGGAACCATTGCGGTAGGGCTGGTGCGGATCGTGCTGGTCGGATTTACCTTTGGCAATACGTTCAGCATGCTGTATGGGCTCGCAGGCGGGATCTTAAGTCTGGCAGTCATGGTTGCGGTGAAAAAGACCGGTTTCTTTGGCAGTACGGGCGTGAGCGTACTGGGCGGGATCTTTCATAATGTCGGGCAGCTGATCGTGGCGGCCTATGTGACCAAAACTGCGGGAGTCTTTACTTATCTGCCGGTCCTGACCGTGGCAGGGGTGGTTGCCGGGACGCTGATTGGACTGCTTGGCGGACTGATCGTAGAACGGATCGGGAATTTTGTGAGGCGGCTTGACAATAGCCACATGTAAGTATATACTTTGGATATACAAGGAGGTGCTGATGATATGATAGCACAGGTAAAATCATGGGGGAATAGTCAGGGAATTCGTCTGTCGAAAGATATTCTGGATATGGTTGATGTTCGTGTCAACGATTTTCTCAGTGTGGATGTGGTGGAGGGAAATATCATTTTGCGAAAAACGGTGAAACACCGCACTCTGGAAGAACGCGCCGCAGAATTCAACGGTAAAATTGGTCCCTATCATGAATATGGATGGGATAAGCCTGTTGGCAGAGAGAGGTGGTAAGATCATGTTTCTGATTGAACAGGGTGACATTCTTACTGTTGAACATATTCGCGGGCGTGTACTTGTCGTAAGTAAAAATTTTTTTAACAGAACGGAAGCGGTTATGGCTTGCCCGATCGAGGAAAAAGCCGAACCGGATCCTCTGCATATTCCGATTGTCTGTGAACAGCAAGAGGGAATTGTCCTGTGTGAACAGGTAAAATTGCTTGACCTGAAAACCAGAGGCTATAAAAAAATTGGCCGGATATCTTATGATGCCATTATAGACATCACGGATGCGATACAGGGAATTTTTGATTATTAGTGATAGGAAAACATTAATCTTTTTTTCTCATTTCGTTATAAGATGAGATGTAATAGTCCAGATGGTCCGTTGCCAGAGCAGGTTCCCTTTTTTCCAGCGCTTCGATAAAATCAGCATGTTCGTTTGCCAGAATTTTTAAAATATAATGATCACTATCTTTGTCAAATGAGGCATCCTTAACTTCAGAATAAAGTTTGGTATTGTCTTTCAGTTGAGTCATCAGACTGTCATGCAGCATCATTTCCACCATTAAAAAGACGCCGTTTCGTGCCATTTCACAGATGCGATGATGAAAGGCCATGTCGGTTTCAAAAAAAAGATCGAAATCTTCACCGACAGATAATTGACATAATTGATTATGCAGTTTTTTCAGATCTTGAATGTCTTCGTCTGTTCTTCTCTCGCAGGCCAGAACCAGATAGGCGCGCTCAAAAAAACGACGGAATTCACTGATATCACTCATGGATTGATTCAGATCAAAAAGTTCGAGTGCTTCTT
Organism: Clostridiales bacterium; assembly: GCA_020860565.1. Lineage (GTDB taxonomy): Bacteria > Bacillota > Clostridia > Lachnospirales > Lachnospiraceae > Brotaphodocola. The sequence continues at coordinate 5,075 of JAJBUA010000123.1, read as the reverse complement.
TAAAATAATTGGATAATTTCAGTTCTTTGACAAAGGTTCCCTCTCCTGGGCGTGTTTCTAACAAACCCATCGCGCAAAGCCGCTGCACAGCGTTTCGTGCGGACATTCTGCTCACGCCAAATTGAGCAGCGATTTCATTTTCAGAATATATTTTTTCACCGGCCTTCCATTCTCCGGAGGCGATTTTCTTTTTCAGGATTTCAAATATTTGCTCACTGACTCCAGCTCTTTGTAAGGTATATTTTTCAGAATCTGTTTTATTCACTGTAACACCTCAAAATAATAATTTAGGAAGAGTATAGTACAAAATCAGGGATTGTGCAAATATTTTAAAAAAAGGGCGGAGTCATGGCGGCTCCGCCCTTTTGAAAATATGAGTCAGTGAATGTCAGGTATCTTTACGGATCAGGCTACATTTGCAGCTGGAACCAGACAACACTGCATAACGGTAATAAAGATTGCCATAACCCAGGCGACCATCATACCTGTCCATACATTTCCGGTTTTGCGGTGCATGAAAGCACTGGTTCCGGATGCTAAGGACATCATAAATGGGAAAGTCCACCCGTAAGAAATAGAGTCCCAGTATTTCTGTGAAAAAGGGGTAGCTCCGGTGCCGATCACCCGAACTCCTACAAATTGTATGATTACCAGAGTTGTTAAAACGCCGGCGGACAACAGAATATTGATCAGAACCGCGCGTACAGTATCCAGCGTTTCATTTCCGGTACTCTTCAGCCTTCTCGCAGTAGCAACATTTACATTGATCATAAAATATACAGGTATCATCATAAGCAGATAGCGCAGCGCGTAAATGAAACGTTCCGGGGTCATTCTTACAATCTGGCCGGGCATGGAGAAGAACTGATAGTCAAGTCCTGTCACGCTCATTAAAATATCCAGCCATAAATAACAGATTGTCGCTACCGCGATCGTAATACCTGCGGCACAAAGGATTCTCTGGCCGTTAAACATCTTTTCGTCTGACGTGCCAAATCCAAAATCAGCAGCGGTAAGCCGCGTTTCCCGGCTCTTTTTGTAATAACGGACGATTAGCAGAACGATACCGACAAGGGAACATGCCACCAGCCAGAGAAAAATCTGGTTTACCCAAAGGGATCCGAAAAAATCGGTCGGGAAATTTTTAGCCCATGAGGTTACCGGTACAAACAGTGCTACTGGTATGGCAAGATCGGTAATCAGATGTGTCGCCCATTTCTTTCCGGATTTTCCATTCGAATGATTTAACGGTACATTGATGATACCATAAATGATTGGCAATCTTGTAAATGTATAGGCAAGCGACGGAATCAGGAAGAGGAACAGGACAAACGCCACCGCGGAGCACAACAGATAGGTCAGGAATATCATATCTGAGGTATCAATTGGATTGGGAGCGGGACTGGACAACTCAATGAAATCAAGTATTGTTGAAATCGTCTGTTTGTCATAAAGCAATCCCTGATGAGACATCCCTGCAATTTCGGTATACTGGAAAGCCGTGCCAGCAGTCGGATCACCATAAAGTGTATCGTTCTCCATCGCGTTTCCAAGGCCGCTTAATTCTGTGATCATTGCTCGTGCGTTTGGCGTTCCGCCAAGGACGGACATTTCATACAGGTCAGCAGTTGCTTCTATAATCATGTAATTCGTTTGTGATGGGAAGGAATTGCCGGTTACGGAGTAGAAAAATGCACCGCCGACTCCAACAATATTTTTCAGCTTTGGTTTAAATTCATTCTCACGGTTCTCGACGACCTGTAGCGATAAATTTGCCATGGAATGTCCGGTGAGGCTGATTTCTGAAACCATATCCAGAGATTCCATATACTCTACCGGTCCCACAGCCAGATTATCGGTTGTGCTGTCAATGTTGACAGTGGTTTCTAATGTACCGGCCAGATCAGCATTTAAAACGATATATCCCCGCCGTGCTTCTTCGATTGCCCAGTTGATCATATTATAACTGGAATTATTACGGCCGTGATAATTGATGATTGCCGGAGCCGGATTTTGTGCAGACACCCCTTTGGGAACAAACATGACGCCGGATTGCTGGGAACCACCTTCACTGACAAAAGTTACACGGCTGATTCTGATATTGCCCCAATCAGAAGCAATTCCCCATTGCAGAACGGAAAATGCTAAAATGAGCGCCATTAAAATACCGGTGATTTTCAGTCCGCACTTCAGTCCTTTGTGATCATAAGCTGCATTGTTCATAAAACACGTCCTCCTTAATGGTATAGTTGTTATACAGCTATACTACCATCCCAATATAATGATGTCAACCTTTTTTTGTTACTTTTCATACTTTTTCAATGACTTTCGCAAAAATACTGTCAGCAGATTGCCGATAGGAATGGATAACCGAATTGGTTAGCATCAGGAGACAATTTGAGTTTGCTGCAGTCCATTTGAAATAAAATCACAGCATATATATTGTAAATATACAAGAAAAAATGATGTTTGAAATTGTTATACTCTGGGATTATATTGTCTGTTGACAGAATCATTTTGGGAGGATAGGCACATGGAGGAACATCAGAGAAATACAGCGGATTTTCTGGTTGAATGTCTGGAAGAAGAAGGCGTAGAGGTGATCTTCGGGATCCCCGGCGAGGAAAACCTTGCCGTAATGAATGCGATCAGTCATTCCGATATTCGTTTTATTACCGTTCGTCATGAACAGGGCGCAGCTTTTATGGCGGATGTATATGGCCGTCTGACCGGGAAGGCGGGCGTCTGCCTGGCAACATTGGGACCGGGAGCGACGAACCTGATTACTGGTGTGGCCGACGCGGACAGCGACGGCGCTCCGTTAGTTGCGATCACCGGACAGGTCGGAACGGAGCGGATGCACATCACATCTCATCAGTTTCTGGATCTGACAAAGCTGTTTGAACCGATTACCAAACGGACGAAGATGGTCGTGCGGCCAGATACGGTCGGTGAAATAACACGTCTGGCGTTCAAATACGCGGAAGGGGGCAAACCGGGCGCGACACACATCGATCTGCCGGTTAATATTTCCAAAATGCCGGTTACCGAAGCAGAAAAACCGCTGAGGCGCAAGATCGCACCGAAAGAATATGCGGAGCTCGATACAGTCGAAGATGCGGCGGGGATGATCTTCAAGGCAGAAAATCCGGTGATCCTTGCGGGCAGCGGAGTGATCCGCGGAAAAGCGGCAAAGGCACTGACCGAATTTGCCACAAAATTAAAGATTCCGACAGTCAATACGATGATGGCAAAGGGAGCAATTCCCTTTGATAATGAGTATTCCATGTGGACGATCGGCATTCCTCAGGAAGATTATCAGAATAAGATTATGGAGGGAGCGGATCTGGTGATCGCGGTCGGTTATGATATCGTGGAATATGCTCCGGCCAAATGGAACAAAAATGGAGACGTTGATATCATACATATTGACACCCGTCCGGCTGACATCAATAAACTGTATCAGCCGCAGGTCGAGGTGGTGGGAGACATCAGCGATTCCCTGATCCAGATCGGCCGGAGCACCCGCTGCAGACAGGAACCGGTAAAAGCACTGGAACTCAAGGAGAAAATGCTGGCAGAGCACGAGTTTTATGCAAATGATGACTCGTTTCCCATGAAACCACAGCGGATCCTGAATGATGTCCGTAAGGTTATGGGGCGGGAGGATATCGTGATCTCCGACGTAGGCGCACATAAAATGTGGATCGCCCGTCATTACCAGTGCTATGAACCCAACACCTGCCTGATCTCCAACGGATTCGCCACGATGGGAATCGCCGTACCCGGCGCAATCGGCGCCAAGATCGTATACCCGGATAAAAAGGTGCTGGCAATCTGCGGTGACGGCGGTTTCATGATGAACTGCCAGGAATTCGAGACAGCACTGCGGGAAAAGACCCCCTTCGTGACCCTGATCTTTGAAGACAGCAGCTACGGCCTCATCAAATGGAAACAGCAGGATCAGTACGGCATGAGCTGCTATACTGACTTCACAAACCCGGATTTCGTAAAATTTGCTGAGAGCATGGGAGCGATCGGCTACCGTGTCGAAAAAGCCTCCGACCTCATGCCGATGCTGGAGAAAGCATTCGAACAAACCGTCCCCGTCATCATTGACTGCCCGGTTGACTATTCTGAAAACACCAAACTGACCGCCCATCTGCAGGAACTGATGGAGAAGCTGTAAAGCCGGAAGCTTAAAACACATGAATGAAAAGTCTAATCCCCCAGCTTTGCTGGGGAGAATAGTGTAAGTGGAAACGGTGAGGATAACAAAATAAAGCATATTAAGGAGCAGGCAGAAGAGTCTCGGAGAGAAGATTCAAAAAGTACTGCTTTATAGCGGACCAGTAATAGTGCTTGCGACATCGTCCTTTGGGGCGAGCAGTAACAATGGCCCTTTGGAGGGCCGATATTAAACCACCAGCTGAACTGATGGTTGCTAACTTATCATTATGACTATCCCATTTGGCTTTTTATTTCCGTTGACCCGAAACAGAACCGCACGAATTGGCAGGACTGTGTTTTTTTGCTTTTTGATGAGTTTGGGGATTGAGCTATTGCAACCGCTTATCAATGGCATCAAGTCGTCTGATGTCACTGATTTGATTGCGAATGTAACTGGTGGAATAATAGGATACGGATTGTATGTTGTGTTCAAACCGGTCACATTTTGGATTTTAGACCATCTTAAAGCAAGAAGGTAGATGTCCAATTCCAGTTCCAATTCCAGTTTATCGAGTTTACAGAGAACCCCAGCAAAATTTTCTTGAACTGATTTAGGATTTATGGTATAGTAAGGCTAAAGAAAGACACCTGCGCTAACAGGTGCCTTCTGGGAGTTACCGATAGACGGTTAGCCACAAGTCAAATTGTTAAGTCACAGAATGACCGCTCAACTTCGTTACGGCTGGGGCGGTCATTTCTGTGTCTTGCTTCTATCTTTGCCTAAAGAGTATCCTATTTCAAAACAGGTCAGGCCGAAACCCAACACTGAGATGATTCCCAATAAAATATCCATCGGCTCAGCCCTCCTTTCTTTAGATTCCCTTGCGGGTTTCTATGTAATCAGA
>JAJBUA010000014.1 GCA_020860565.1 Clostridiales bacterium | reverse complement strand
GAACTTTCATTACTATTTGTGCCGCCGACTTGGCGGCGGAATGGAGATTATCATGTCCCAAAAACAGAAAAAAACGATTATAATTGACGTAGTGCGGTATCATGCCGACCGGCCTTCTTCCTGCAAGGATTGTTACTTCTGGAAGAATAACAGGAAGGGGTGTGTTCCTGGTAAAAACAACTGTTATTACCTGGCTGAGACGCCCAAAAAGACAGAGTGCGATGGCTGCCCTTACGCGAAAGGGCGTCTGAAGGCTATAATAAGGTTGTCATAAAAGAATCCTCCTTATTCTATCCACACAGGCCGGTATGATGATTTCATATGCAGCTGTCAACTGTTTTATGATGTGATGATAGAAGTAATGATTTTGTAGATACTGGATTTTTTTGAATTAACGTGATATACTGTGCGTAACGTAAAAGCGAGCAGGAGATGTTGTCATGGTGTTGTATTGTTTGGTTTTAGATTGGAGGTGTAAAAATGGGATATGTGTTGAATGAGGGTTTTCTTCCTGAGAAATATTTTGAGGATATCTGTATGGTTCCGCATGGTTCTTTTCATGAAAAGCCGCTTAGTGATTATCTGGTACGTTTTGCTGATAAGTTAGGACTTCGCAGAAAACAGGATGCGATGGGTAATGTTATCATCTATAAGAATGCAAGTACGGGCTATGAATTGCATCCAACGGTATTGCTGCAGGGGCATATGGACATGGTCTGTGATAAGAAGTCAGACTGTCTCCATGATTTCGAGAAAGACCCATTGGATCTGTACATTGAAGATGGAAAGGTTCATGCCCGGGGGACAACGCTGGGGGCAGATGATGGAGTAGGTGTTGCTTACATGATGGCAGTATTATCTGATCCGAATGTTGCGCATCCGCCATTGGAATGCTTGTTTACCGTGCAGGAAGAAGTGGGCTGTAAAGGCGCTGCAGCTGTAGACGGCAGCGATATTACGGCGAAGAGAATGATTGGACTGGATAACGTAACCGGCGATTCAACTTATATCTGTTCGGCTGGAATGGGAATCTTAACAATTGCGCATCCTTTGCATAGAGCAGTTTCATCCGGGAAAGCAGCTTATATGTTAAAAGTAGAGGGGTTGACCGGAGGACATTCCGGGGATGAAATTCATCAGGAAAAGGGAAATTCAGTAAAAATTGCGGCGAGAACCCTGATGGCTTTGCGACGGGATGGATTTTCCATACAGCTTGCTTCGGTCAATGGTGGCAGCAAAATCAACAGTATTCCGAGAACCTGCCAGGTTTTATTCCTGACTGATGCGAATTTGGAAGGAATGCTTGCGAAGGTCGATCGGATGCAAACTATACTAAGACGGGAAATGAAGGATAGTGAACCAGATTTAAAGCTGGTTTTAACTTCCGCAGAAATTGTTCCGGCGTCTTCGCAGGAGGAATCCGACGAGATTCTGGAATGCCTGTATTTGTTCCCAAATGGTTTGCGACACAGAAGCCTTTCAATTGAGGGGTTAACGACGGCATCTTCGAACTTGGGTGTGATAGAGACGAAAGAAGACGCATTAGTTCTTTCCTGTTCAGCAAGAGGAGCTGAGGATTCCTTCTTTGAGGAGATCATCGAAGAGATTCGCGTGCTAACTGCCAGATATGGCTGGTCGGAAATATCTTACGATCGCAGTTCATGCTGGCCTTATCTGGATCATTCAGAGGTACGGGATCTTGCGAGAGATGCGTATCGTGAGGTGACTGGGCGTGAGTTGATTTTGCTTGCAATTCATGGAGGACTGGAATGTGGAGACCTGAGCGCGGCCTGTCCTGGTATTGATATAGTGACGTTGGGACCATTGGTAAAGGGATATCACACTTATGATGAATATCTGGATCTTACATCGTTTGCAGAGTCTTATCGTGTTTTGCTTAAACTGCTTGAGAAGCTGTAGGAGGGAAAGAGATGAAAAAAGAAGAGTTTAAACCATATATACCGGCGGATAAAGTTATGCCGGAAATGACCGTAACGGCAGTTATATTAGGCTGTATTCTTGCTGTTGTATTTGGTGGAGCGAATGCTTATCTTGGTCTACGCGTAGGTATGACAATCTCAGCTTCTATTCCTGCTGCTGTTGTATCCATGGGAATTATTCGTATGATTTTGAGGCGAGAATCTATTTTGGAGAACAATATGGTGCAGACGATCGGTTCTGCCGGGGAAGCACTGGCTGGTGGAGCTATCTTTACTTTGCCAGTCCTTTATATGTGGGCAAATGAAGGAAGCATTGAGATGCCATCTTTACTGGAGATCGGTGTCATTTGTCTTTGCGGCGGTATTCTGGGCGTGGCATTTATGATTCCGCTTCGTCAATCGTTGATTGTAGAAGAGCATGGTATTTTGCCATATCCGGAAGGAACGGCTTGTTCTGAAGTTCTGATCGCTGGTGAGGAGGGCGGTACTAAGGCGTCTACTGTATTCAAAGGAATGGGAATTGCCGCGGTCTATAAGTTCATCGCAGATGGACTTGGTGTGTTTCCGAGTGAGATCAGTTATACGCTTCCATATAAGGGAGCGTTAATAGGCGCGGATATTCTGCCTGCATTAACAGGCGTTGGTTATATCTGTGGACCTCGTGCAGCTTCATTTATGTTTGGCGGCGGTCTTCTGTCCTGGTTTGTGTTGATGCCGATGATCGTCACGTTTGGATCGGATCTGGTACTTTATCCCGCGACAATTTCTGTATCGGAGGTCTATTCTTCTATGGGGCCATCTGGTTTATGGTCTTATTATATCCGGTATATCGGCGCTGGCGCGGTACTGGGTGGTGGCATCATTGAAATGGTAAAGGTTATTCCGACCTTGGTGAAGGTACTGGTTTCTTCAGTGAAGAATTTGAGCGGCAGGAGCGATGATAATTCCCGTACGGCGCAGAATATTCCAGGTAAGGCAATTGTTGGTTTGCTGGTCGCGTGTGTGTTGGTTATGTGGTTTGCTCCGTTTATTCCATTGAACTTCCTGGGGGCAGTTATCGTTGTTGTGTTCGGATTCATGTTCGCGACAGTTACATCAAGGATCGTTGGCATGGTTGGCTGCAACAATAATCCGGCATCCAGCATGACGATTGCTACGCTTGTTATTACATGTTTGCTGTTTAAGCTGGTGGGTTATACTGGTATTACAGCAATGTCATCTGCGCTCGTGATCGGTTGTGTGGTGTGTACGGTTTCCTGCGTGTCCGGTGATACTTCTCAGGATCTGAAAACTGGTTTTCTGGTAGGTGCTACGCCGAAATATCAGCAGCTTGGCGAAATCATTGGTATCGCAGTAGCGTCAGTTTCGATTGGGGGTATCCTGTTGCTCCTGAATACGGCGTGGGGGTTCGGTGGGGCCGAACTTTCTGCTCCGCAGGCAACTCTGATGCGTATGGTTATAGAGGGGATTATGGGGGGAAATCTCCCATGGACTCTGATCCTGATTGGTGTTTGTATCGCGGTCATCATCACAATGCTACAGATTCCGGTTTTGCTGTTCTGCGTGGGTATGTATCTCCCAATTTATACAACGGCGACTGTTATGATTGGCGGCGTTGTACGTTTGATTGTGGATAAGATAAAATATGCTTTTGAGGAACAGCATAAATCAGTTGTGGATTCTGGTGTTTTGTATACATCTGGTATGATTGCAGGAGAAGGCGTATTAGGAATCTTGTTAGCTGTTTTAGCTATTGTCCCGACTGCAGATGGAACCCTGGCAAATACGTTAAATATTTCTGGAATCCTGAACATCGGACAGGGTGGTGGCATTATTGTGTATTTGTTGCTTATCCTTACGATTTTTAAGATGACCTTCTGGAATAAAAAGTTGAAATAATAAAACGGGAGCACAGACGTGTCTCATAAGAAAGATAATTTTTTGGATTTTGTACCGGTGAGAAATGAAAGGACCAAGTGGGATGTGGATGAGAAAAAGACAATTGTTACTGTCCACATGGAGCATCGGAAATTTTTCGACCGGATTGCTCAATGCTTCTTTCGTCGCCCGAAAGTGAGTCACATTAAACTTGACGGATATGGCAGTGCAGTGTGGTTGCAGATAAATGGAGAGAGAACGGTAGGAGAAATTGGGGAATACTTGAAAGAAAGTTTTGGCGACGGTGTGGAGCCGTTGTATCCCAGACTGGTCAAGTATATGCAGATTTTGCGTAACAACGGGTTCATTCATTTTTAATTTTATATGTTGTTTAAAGAGAAGGTTTCGAACAGGGAGTTTTGAATCTTCTCTTTTGCATTATGGATAAAATTTTACTTGCGGGGCGAAAAGGCGGGTGATATAATGAGTTGCTGCTGTAAAAAGCAGCTTTTTGTAATTGTCCTGTGGGGACAGGAAATCTGGCGCAGAGTGAGGCTGACTAATAGACGAACTTTTTTAAGGGTCACCCAGGAGGTGAAAAAACAGGGATGTTGTTCAAATTGCACAAAGAATTCGAGCCGACAGGCGACCAGCCCCAGGCTATCGCCGAGCTGGTCAAAGGCTTTCAAGAAGGTAATCAATTCCAGACTTTACTGGGCGTTACCGGCTCCGGCAAGACCTTTACGATGGCCAATGTCATCGAACAGCTCAATCGGCCGATTTTGGTAATTGCGCACAATAAAACCCTCGCCGCGCAGTTGTACAGCGAGTTCAAGGAATTTTTCCCTGAGAATGCGGTCGAGTATTTTGTATCCTACTACGAAAGCGAATTTTGGCACACAATATATAGGCTTAGAAATAGAATGGAGCACAATATATAGACAAGAAATGGACTCTTTGGAAGCATTTGGACGGTGCGAATCTGGCATAATGGTGACCAAAATTCGTCCAAAGGAATGACGGAAGTTACGGAGCGGTAATAATAACAGGCAGATGACGGAAAGTTCCTATTATTTATTTTAACAGAAAAATAGTGTACGGGTTTATGAAATCTGATATAATGAGTGTAACGGTGTAACGGAGACAGAATAATGACTGTGCGATGGCAGCGAATGATATTTTTGCTTAAATGCTTTTAAACAATCGTGAACGGATTAGGAAGGTGATTATATGACTCAGGAACAAATAGCAGAGAGAATGAACGTCACCGATATGCAGTGCCGTATTTTCCGTATGGCAGAAAAAAAATGGGGACTAGCCCCGGAAGTATGTGCAGATATATTTCGACAGTATGATATTTTTGGCTTTATAGATGAGTGTTACGACTCGCTCCATCTGAATAGTTATCAGTGTGCATTGGATGATGTCGAAACGTTGCTTCATAATCAGGGAGTTGATATATGATAGAGATAAGAGATGAAATGTTGCTGTACCATGCAAGCTATACGGAGATTAAAGAAATTGATCTGGCAAAAGGTCGAGCAGGACTGGATTTTGGCAAAGGATTTTATGTAACTTCTTCATATGGTCAGGCAAGGAATTATATTCAGCAGGCACTGAGAAAAGCGCGAAGGGTAAATGATATTCCTAAAGATTTTCCGGATGCGGAGGGAATCATCAATGTATATCAGGTACGTCTGGATGCGGATTTAATGATTCACTGTTTTGAGGAGGCAAATCTGCAGTGGTTGCATTTTGTTGCCACAAACCGAGAACGTTCTTTATTTCCAAGGCTGCTCGATAAATACAGTGTTGTGGATATCATAGGAGGAAAGGTGGCTGACGATAACACAGCAAGGACATTGGCGTTATATACGGAGGGTGTTTATGGGGTACCCGGAGAGAAAAGTACCGATGAATATACATTGAAACTTTTGTTGCCGAACCGATTACAGGATCAGTTTTGTTTCAGGACACAGGAAGCGATCAATTGTTTGGAGTTTTTGAGAGGGGAAAAGTATGGAGACAGCATATAACCATGTGGTTACAGACAGAGAGAAGGATTTGTGTGCGGTAACTACAATACGCAGGATGGTTGAAATTTACGCTGATAATAAGAAAATCCCGTATGATGAAGCATTCTATCAATTTGCGGCATCCAGAACATATAAGGCAATCTTTGATTTTAAAACAGGGATCTGGAGGGAAGGCGCTTACTACTTTCTGGCTCTTTATGAAGAAGAAATGGAGGAACAGCAATCATCAATAAAGAAATAGTTTCAGTGATGGAGATGATATTGTAGTAGGAAAAGCTGTTGTATAATAGGCATAACCTAAGCTCAACGAATGATAAACAGTGATAATGATGCCGTTTGGTTTATGATTAGTAAGAATAGATAGAAGGAGTAATTGCATTTGGAAGCAGCTGTAAAAACAGATCAATACAGAGATATGTTGGAAATAGAGAATAATACGAAAGAAGTCAGGGCAATGGTAATGGACAGTTATCAGGATATGCTGGATGGTAAGGGCAGGGATTATAAGGAATTCTTCCAGGAACTTGAAAATGACATTTCGCTTAAATGCTTTTTAACAATCGTGAACGGATTAGGAAGGTGATTATATGACTCAGGAACAAATAAAAGAAGCAATCTTTGCAATAGTAAATGATTACCCTCTGACAAGGGTAACTTTGTTTGGATCCCGGGCGGACGGATCAAACAGAATGGATAGTGATATTGACTTAATTATGGAGTTCTCTGCGCCAGTATCGCTTATTACACTATGTGAAATCAAATATAGGCTACAAGATATGCTTGGTTTAGATGTTGATGTTTTACATGGACCAATCAGGGAATCAGATATGATTGAAGTAGATAAGGAGATTGAATTATATGCAGCGTAGAGATCGTATTATAATTCAGAAAGTGATCTCAGAAATCAATATTGGGCAGGAAATGCTTGGTGAAGTATCATTGCAGGATTTTCTTCAGGACGAGAAATTAAAAAGAGCTGTCGCGATGACCGTAATTAATATCGGAGAGTTAGTGAAAAATATTACACAGGAAACCAGACTTAAGTATTCGGACATTCCATGGAGGGCAATAGCTGGAATGCGGGATATGGCAGCTCATAAATATCAGACTCTCCGCATGGAGGACGTATATCAAACTGCCAAAGAAGATTTCCCGGCTTTGTTAAATCAGTTAAAGCAGATAAACGAGTGATTTTTTGCCGTTCTATCAGAATGCAGCCAGGGAGGAAGTTGCTATATAGATAAGGGATGCAAAAGAGCTTATCACTATGGATGTGTATGGTGACAATGCCAATATTATCCCAGATGATATACCGGAACTGGATGCTTACATAGAGGATGTGATGCCAAAGAACGTGTCAGAGACAGACGTTGGAGATACGATTTCAGGGATTGAGATTGACGTAGAAGGGTTTTTGCATGGTTAAATGATTGCTTCCCATATCTGAAAATCAAAGAACAGAGAAAACATGGGTATAGAGTCCTTGAGGGGATATGAAGATCATGATATAATGATTATCAAAAAAGGGCGGCGTATTATGAAAGAGATCGTATCATTCCTTGATTTAAGAAATCATTACAATGAAATATCGAAACAGTGCAGAGATGAAAAGGTGCCTGGAGTCGTTACAGTGAATGACCATGAAAATACAGCAAGATTACAGGATCATTATCAGATGAACGCAAAATTAGAGTTGTTTAGAATGCTGATTGAGGCATAAGAAGATGTCAGAGCTGACAGAATTGCGCCGGTACAGAATACATTTGATGATATCAGGAAGTCGTTGATGGGAGAAGAAAATCGAAAAATTTGATTTCATCCAAAAGGAGTGAATCATATGAGTCAGATAACAGTGAGTATACCAGATGAAGTTCTTTATGATACGAAGATGGATATAGAAGAAACTAATCGTTTTGTGAAAAAGGCAGTCGCTCTTGGATATTATACACAGAGCGGGGTATCGATTGGATATTGTGCCCAGATAGCAGGAATGTCAGAAGAAGAGTTTATTCATTATCTGGGGCAAAATCATATATCCATTTTCCGTTTTGATAACAAAGATGAGTTTATAGAGGAAATGAACCATGCGTAGGATGATTGCGTAGATTCAACACCGTCTGTTCTGTCTGCGGTGTAACAGAGCCTACAGGATTTAACAGAATCATGTGTGATAATGGCAGTCAATTAGGCTGCCTTTTTTTGATGTTTGAAGAAAACAGAGTGAGAAATCGCCCCCGTAGACAATTGCAGGGGAAACTGTTATAATATCCCCATTGGCAACCGATCGCGAGTTATATTTTCCGTATCATTTCCCCTTTTCCGCACAGTCCGGGAAAATGGTTTTAGTGACCAAAATTCGTTCAAAGGCAGTTTTGAGCCAAAACTGAGTATGTGCCTGGACGAATTTCTGGCACATACACGAACTTTTTACCTATGGATTTAGGAGGTGACTTTTGTGCAATCTGAACAAAAACCGTTCATCCTTCACAGCGAGTACCAGCCCACCGGCGACCAGCCCCAGGCCATCGCCGAACTGGTCAAAGGCTTCAAAGAAGGCAATCAATTCCAGACTTTATTAGGCGTGACCGGCTCCGGCAAGACCTTCACGATGGCCAATGTCATCGAACAGCTCAATCGGCCGACTTTGGTAATTGCGCACAATAAAACCCTTGCCGCGCAGCTGTACAGTGAGTTCAAGGAGTTTTTCCCTGAGAATGCGGTCGAGTATTTTGTGTCCTACTACGACTACTACCAACCGGAAGCCTACGTCCCCTCAACAGACACCTACATCGAAAAAGATTCCGCAATTAATGATGAGATTGATAAACTGCGCCACTCAGCAACTGCGGCACTTTCCGAACGGCGGGATGTGATTATCGTAGCGTCGGTGTCTTGTATTTACGGTCTGGGTTCGCCAATTGATTATAAAGAAATGGTCATTTCTCTGCGTCCGGGTATGGAGCGGGATCGCGATGATATTGTGCGCAAGCTGATCGAGATTCAGTATAACCGCAACGATATGGATTTTCACCGCGGTACTTTCCGTGTCCATGGCGATGTGCTGGAGGTTTATCCGGCTTATTCCGGAAGCGAGGCATACCGGATTGAGTTCTTTGGCGATGAGATTGACCGGATCAGTGAGATTGATTCTCTGACGGGCGAAGTGCGGTATCAGCTTGGCCATGTAGCGATCTTTCCGGCATCTCATTATGTAGTGCCGAAGGAAAAGATGCAGCTTGCCACGGAGAATATTCTGGAGGAGTTAAAAGAGCGGGTCGAATATTTTAAGAGCAATGATAAGCTTCTGGAGGCGCAGCGGATCTCGGAGCGAACCAATTATGATGTGGAAATGATGCGTGAGACCGGGTTTTGTTCCGGCATCGAAAACTATTCCCGTCATCTGGCGTTTGGCAAACCGGGAGCGCCGCCGTGGACGCTGATCGACTATTTCCCGGATGACCTGCTGATGATTGTGGACGAGTCCCATATCACCCTTCCGCAGGTGCGGGGGATGTATTTCGGAGATCGTTCGAGAAAGCAGACTCTGGTGGATTATGGATTCCGCCTGCCGTCGGCGCTGGACAACCGGCCGTTAAATTTCGCGGAGTTTGAGAGTAAGATTGATCAGATGATGTTTGTTTCTGCGACGCCGAATGTGTACGAAGCAGAACATGAGATGGCCCGCGTGGAGCAGATTATCCGTCCGACCGGCCTGCTGGATCCGGAGATCTCGGTGCGTCCGGTAGAGGGACAGATCGATGATCTGATCGGAGAGATCCGCAAAGAAACAGCGAAGCATAATAAAGTTCTGATTACGACACTGACCAAGCGTATGGCGGAGGATCTGACCGATTATATGAGAGATGTGGATATCCGCGTCAAATATCTGCACTCCGATATTGATACACTGGAACGGGCGGAGATTATCCGTGATATGCGGATGGATGTTTTTGATGTGTTAGTTGGTATTAATCTGCTCCGTGAGGGCCTGGATATTCCGGAAATCTCTCTGGTGGCGATCCTGGACGCGGACAAGGAAGGCTTCCTGCGCTCGGAAACCTCTCTGATCCAGACGATCGGCCGGGCTGCCCGTAATGTGGATGGTCATGTGATCATGTATGCAGATATGATCACCGATTCAATGCGGCGGGCGATTGATGAAACAAACCGCCGCCGCGCGATTCAGCAAAAATATAATGAAGAGCATGGAATTACGCCGACCAGTATCAAAAAAGCTGTGCGGGATCTGATTGCCATATCAAAGGCAGCGGAAAGTCCGGCCAATGCAAATGAAAAGGATCTGGAATCGATGGATGCGAAGGAGCTTCTGGCATTGGCAAAGAAGCTGGAAAAGAAGATGCGTCAGGCAGCGGCCGAGTTGAATTTCGAGGCGGCTGCTGAGCTGCGCGACCGGATGATTCAGATTAAAGAGATGCTGCTGGAACTCTAGCGGTCAGAATGCGGGAATCGATATATCGTCAGACAGGCGATTATACTGATAGACATGATTGGACAGTCGGTCTTCCTGAGATACTTCACTTTGATTGATGACCGATATGATATGGTTCAACTCGTTAAGATCGACGTCAAGTTCCAGCGGGGCAAGAAGAACTTCATGCACGCTGGAGGGAATGATAATCAGATCCCGGTTCAGCAGATCCGCGAAATTCTTTAATATTTTCCGGTAAAGCATACAGGCGGCGCCGTAGATACCGGAAGAATTGGTGAGTACGTAGAGCGAAGAGGCCGCTTCATCTTCGGCTAACAGATCCTGCAGCGATCCTTCGTCATAGTCTGTGCCCAGATGATCTTTTGCGACTCCCATAAGGACCTGTGACATGCTGTGTATTTCGGCAGGATAGGCGAGAGGGGTATTTTCCATCGCAAGCCGCAGCAGATCGTATTGATCCATATTCCACTGTCTGAGATAGTCCTGTCGAATGAGAATGGTGAGCTGACCTTGCTCAGAACGTTCCAGAGAGATGTAAAAGACGATAGAAAGATCAAGATAGGGGATATGAGGAGTATCTTTTAAAAGGGACTGATTGGATTCGCTGTGGATCAGCTTCATCATAATCAGAGGCCGCATTTTCTGGATGTCGGAAAAGTCTTCCGCACAGATGCCTTCCGGTGTCGGATGATCGAGAAATATTCGCAGAATGTCGTCGCAGATTTCTTCGATGGTCATTTCACCATGATCGTACTGAGAATAATACGAGTTCAGATAGACCGTCGGAGCGAGAGGGCTTGCAGGGTGATGGTCGCTGATGCCGTCGAGCATAACACCGTTGTTTTTGGGAACCTCGTGGATCTCCAGATGGTGATCGGGACCAAGCTGCGCCTGCAGAAGCTCTTTGACGGTTTCCAGAAAGATTTCGTAGTTCATAAAAGTACCTCCTGAGATATGAAATTAGATAGATGAGAAATAAATGATGGGATAACAGAACCCTTTTTGAAATGAAGAATATCAGAAGCCGCAAGTTCCTGCCGGAACTCCCGGTAAGCCACATTATAGCGGATGGAAGTTGCTTTGGCAAGGGTTAAATTTTCCGGAAAGGCAATTTTTTTCGTTCCCCGATAATATGGCCTTGCAGATCGGGCAAAAAAACGTTAAGATAACATTCGAGGTGACACTGTTTTATGATTCGAATGTTAAAAAGAGGAGCGATCCTGTTTTTTATTTTTGTGATCGCCCTTGTGGGATATATAATCTGGAACCGTGGAAAAAATACCACAGATCCGTCGTCTTACCGGGCAATGGAAGAGGCTTCCTTTCCTGTAGTATATGCAGAGATGTGCGGGCGCAGGATGAATCCGATGTATGGGTTCCGGCAGGATATGGGAAATGTGCGCGTGAGGGACAGCCTGACCGTGCTGCCCCAGGATCGGGGACTGATGATCGATGTGGTGGGGAGTACCGGATCGGTGCAGGCGATCCGCTATGAGATCCGGAGCCTGGATCTGGAGCGTCTGGTGGAAAATACGGAACTGGAGAGCTGGGATACTCAGGACGGAGAGATTACGGCGCGGCTGCCGATCCAGAATCTTCTGACGAAAGACAATGAATATCTGCTGCGTCTGGAACTGGAGATCGGGGGAGAAAGTGTTTATTATTATACAAGAATTGTCTGGACGGATGATACGGCGATCGAGTCGATGATCGATCTTGCCGTTAATTTTTCTGCCAGGACTTTTTCCTATGATGAAGCCAGGGAACTGGTGACGTATCTGGAAACGAATGATACGGAGGATAACAGCAGCTTTGGGACGACGACAATCCGCTCGAGCTTTTCGCAGCTGACGTGGGGGAGACTTAAGATGCAGCCTGCAGGAGAAGTGCAGGTTTCTCTGCGTGAGCGACACGGCCGGGCCAGCAGTGTGACGTTGTCGTATATGGCGTCCAGAACGACGGATTCCGGCAGGACGGAGACTTATGAGGTAGAAGAAAATTTCACGATGAAGTGGAATGAGATCCGTACCTATATGATGGATTATGAGCGTAAGGTGAATCAGGTAGTGACCGGGGAGCAGGAGGATTTTTCAGGGAAACGGCTGATGCTCGGCATCAGTAATGACGATGAGATCAGCGTGACAAAGAGCCCGGACGGCCAGGTGCTGGCATTCCGCGCAAACCGGGATTTGTGGTGCTATCAGCAGAGAGAGCGGCGCGCGGTGCGGATCTTTTCTTTCCGCAGCGAGCAGGACGATCCGCGCAGTGATCATCGGGAGCATGATATCCGCATCCTGCGGGTGGAAGATAATGGCGATATGAATTTCCTGGTTTATGGATATCATAACAGAGGGAGCCATGAAGGCGAGTTCGGCATTGCGGGATATCTGTATGACGAATCGTCGAATAGCCTGACAGAGCTTTTCTTCATTCCGGTGAACTGTCGTTTTGAAAAATTAAAGATGGATATGGATACCCTGTCTTATCAGTCGGAAAACGATATGCTGTATCTGTATCTGGATCATGCTGTTTTTGGAATCGACTGTACCAGTAATGAGACAATGGTTCTTGCGGACGCCCTGCAGGACGGAAGCTTTGCGGCCAGTTTGGATCAGTCCAGGATTGCCTGGCAGGAGGGCGGCCCCTATGACGCGCATATCCTTCATCTGCTGGATCTGGAGACAGGAGAGCGGATGGATATTACTGGTGGGGCAGAGGATGAATTCGTCCGCGTGCTGGGCTTTGTCGGCAATGACCTGGTATATGGCCTGGCGAGGGCGGATGCATTGTGGACAGAGAATGGCCGCACCATTGATCTTCCGATGTATGCGGTTGAGATTATCAACGATGAGATGCAGGTTGAGACCCACTATGAGAAAGAGGGTTATTATGTTGCGGGTGTCGAGGTGGATGAAAGCCGGATCCACCTGCGCCGTGTGACGCGCGGCTACGGGACCGGATATACCGAGGCGCAGGAAGATACGATCGTCTGCAATATGGATGTAGGCGCGGGAAATATGGATGGGATCGGCTGGTACGCGTCGCAGGATAAGGGGAAAGTTTATTTTGTACAGTTGGATCAGGAAATTTCGGTAAATCGCAGTATCCGGGTCATTTCGCCGGGGCGGCTGGTATCCGGGGAATCTGACCGGCTGGAGCTTGCATCGGTTTATGAACTGGCCGGCCTGTATTTTTATGCGTACGGAAACGGACGTCTGATTGCTGTGACGACGGATTTCTCCAAAGCGTTGTCACAGGCCTATGAGAGGATGGGATTTGTCACGGATCAGAATGAAAATGTGCTGTGGGATCGTGTGGATCGCCCGGATGCAGCTTCGGTGAGCAATGTGGACGCTGCCGTTGCGCTGATGGAGAGGCATCTAGACGGTTTTACCGAGAGCCGGAGTTTTAGCGACGGCGTGGTGCTTCTGGATGCGCGGGAGTGTTCGCTGCAGCAGCTCCTGTATTTTATCGGGAAAGGGATGCCGGTTCTGGGATATACACAGGAGGGTGCTTATGTGGTCTTAAGCGGCTATGATCCATACAATGTGACCGTTTATCAGTCGTCAGGCGGCACGAGCTTCAAGGCAGGGATTAATGACAGTACCGAGTATTTCCGGAGGCTGGGAAATGATTTTATCTGTGCGGTGCAGCTTCCGTGAGCCGGCATCGGGAGCCGGGGGGCTTTACAAATTCCTGATCTATGGTATAATAAGGAAATGGTTTAAATATATTTAATATTTTTGTAATCCTTTGGCAATAAACGGCAATTGCCCGGTATGTTATATAGAAACAAAAAAAGAAAATGGAATTTAATTCGTTTAGATAGAGGTGCAGGGATGGAACAGTATATCATGAAAGGCGGCAACCCGCTGGTGGGGGATGTGATGATCAGCGGTGCGAAAAATGCCGCGCTTGGTATTCTGGCAGCAGCCATTATGACGGATGAGGACGTTCTGATTGATAATCTTCCGGACGTTCGAGATATTAATGTGATGCTTGAGGCAATTCAGAAGATCGGCGCAAGAGTGGAGCGGATTGACCGTCATGTTGCGAGGATTAACGCATCCACGATCCGCGAGATTTCCGTAGATGATGACTATATTCGCAAGATCCGGGCTTCGTATTATTTTATCGGAGCACTCCTTGGCAAATATAAGAGCGCGGAGGTTCCGCTTCCGGGCGGGTGCAATATCGGCAGCAGGCCGATTGACCAGCATTTGAAGGGTTTCCGGGCGCTGGGAGCGAGGATTGAGATTGAAAACGGAGCAGTCAAGGCGCATGCGATTGATCTTGTGGGCAGCCATATTTACCTCGACATTGTTTCGGTGGGCGCGACGATCAACATTATGATGGCGGCCGCGATGGCGGAAGGGCGCACGACGATTGAGAATGCAGCGAAGGAGCCACATGTTGTGGACCTGGCAAATTTTCTCAACAGCATGGGCGCCAATATCAAGGGAGCTGGTACCGATATCATCCGCATCCGCGGGGTAAGGCATCTTCATGGCACAGAATATTCGATTATCCCGGATCAGATCGAAGCTGGTACGTTCATGTGCGCGGCGGCAGTTACGCGGGGCGATGTGACAGTGAGGAACGTCATTCCCAAACATCTGGAGGCCATCTCGGCAAAGCTTCTTGAGATTGGCTGTGAGGTGATTGAGGGCGATGACGCGGTGCGTGTTGTGGGAAAGCCGCATCAGAGACCGACCAATATCAAAACGCTGCCATATCCCGGATTCCCGACCGATATGCAGCCGCAGATGGCGGTGACGCTGGCGCTGGTCAGCGGGATCAGCATTATTACGGAAAGCATTTTCGAGAACCGCTTCAAATACGTCGATGAGCTTACGCGGATGGGCGGCAATATTAAGGTAGAAGGAAATGTAGCCGTAATTGAGGGCGTCAGGAATTTCTGCGGAGCTCAGGTAGAAGCGCCGGATCTGCGTGCGGGAGCCGCACTGGTACTGGCGGGACTGGCAGCCAGAGGCTTTACAACGGTAGACGAGATCGGATATATTCAGAGAGGATATGAACGGCTGGATGAGAAGCTGAGACATCTCGGAGCCTGTATCGAGTGTGTCGACTGTGAGAGAGAAGCAAAAAAATTTCGTCTCAAAGTTGGATGAAAATACGGAAATTGTGCATAAAGTGAAAAGCACCGGATGGAAGATACCTTTTTCTATCCGGTTTTTTGTAAATTTTCTTCAGAATTGTAAGAGGATTGTAGAATTTTCGCTTACGTTTTGTTATAATTAATTCACAGATTGGTCATGATTGCCAGATAAAATAAGAACAACAATTAAAACCGGCATGGAAAAGACCCGGGGGATTGAGTATCGAATTAAAAATTAAGGAGGTAGAACTTATGAAGAAATGGAAACAGGCATTGACGATGACGACAGCGGCTGCGATGCTGACAGCAGCCTTTGCAGGAAGCGCATTCGCGGCTGAGAGCAGAACCGCGATTACCAGTCTTACAATTACGATTGATTCCGGTATCTCGGTGGGAGATTCCGATTCTGACGATGTAACGGCGACGGTATCATCTTCTTACTGTGATGTAACGGATGTGGAAATCCTCAACGATGATGGCGAGTGGAGTGCCGGCGATACGCCGAGAATCCGTATTACCATCGAGGCCGATGATGATTATTATTTCGCATCGATGTCCTCAAGCAAGATTTCCCTGAAGGGCGATGATGCGGATTATGTGAGCTCCAGTCGTTCCGACAGTAACTCGACCCTGAAGGTGACTGTGAAACTGGATGAACTGGAAGGCACTTATGAGCTGGATGAGGTAGACTGGGTGAATGAGTACAGCCCGGTAGCAACCTGGGAAGACGACGAGAACAGCGGTCATTATCAGGTGCGTGTTTATCGAAATGATTCTTCGGTAGGCTCGGCGGTGACAACGACCAATACCTATTACGATTTTGCAAGCTCGATTACGAGAACCGGTGATTATACCTT
The DNA here is from genome assembly GCA_020860565.1 of Clostridiales bacterium. Lineage (GTDB taxonomy): Bacteria > Bacillota > Clostridia > Lachnospirales > Lachnospiraceae > Brotaphodocola. The sequence goes on along the minus strand of JAJBUA010000014.1, from coordinate 688 downwards.
TAAGGTACGTGTTTATATCAGCAGCTCCAAGAAAGGCGAGTGGATTGAGTCTGATGCGCTCTATGTGGATGATGATCTGTTAGCTCAGATTCAGAGCGGCAACTACTCAACAGCCAGTTCCAGCGGCTCCAGCACTTCCTCTACAACCAGCAATCCGAGTTCCGGTCCTACCGTGACCACGGGCTGGAGACAGGACAGCATCGGCTGGTGGTATGTGCTGTCTGACGGAAGTTATCCGACTAACGGATGGCTGCAGATCGACGGTTACTGGTATTGCTTCGATTCCGTGGGATATATGCGCACCGGCTGGATTTTGTCCGCAAATGGTTCTTATTACTACTGTGATACCAGCTCCGGCAAGATGCTGACCAGTACTTATACTCCGGACGGATATTATGTAGATGCAAACGGTGTCTGGGTATCGTAAAAAAGAAAATAAAAACGGAAAGACAAAGTCCGTCGACAAGAGGGCTGCCGCACAAAGATGTGGCAGCCCTCTTTCCTTTGCGATCATTGTAAATAATCCGTAATAAAAATTTTTTCACTGGACGAAATGATTTTTGAAAGCTACAATAAGAAATGTTTGTCTTTAGAGATAGGGATAGTTATCGTCATCCGTGAAAATGAACGGATTTAGGTAATTGCGAAACGAGTTCGCAATCTTGATTCAAACGCGGACGAAATCCTG